>JAFSFF010000546.1 GCA_017435375.1 Thermoguttaceae bacterium | reverse complement strand
GCCGGAGCGGCGGCTTCGTCGATCGAAGCGTCTTGCGCGAACGCGACGCTCGTCAGAGCGAAGGAGACGGCTTCGGCCGGAGCGGCTTCTTCAGCCGGGGCGGCTTCTTCTTGTTGGACGGCGGCCGGTTGGGCGGCGACTTCCGGAGTGTACTTGTCTTTCAGCGTGTCAAGCGCGAAACCGCTGATGAATTGCCCGACGCCGAGGAGCAGGAACGCGATCAGCGATTGGACGGAGGCCTTCATTTCGGCCGGAGCGACGCGGTCGCCGAACATGTACGACGCGGTGTAAAGGAACGCGTAAGCGAGACCGTGGAGCAAGATCGCGACGACGGCCAGCGGCATGGCGCCGGTCGAGAAGAGCGCGTAACGGAGCGTCCAAGCGGCCAAACCGCAGAGCAAAACGCCTTTCAAACCGATGCGGCCGACGGCGAACGCCAACGCGGCCATAAAGAGAAGTTCCGAAACTTGGTTCAGCGTCCCGAAGGTCGCGGCGCGTTCCGGCGAAACGTTCAGAACGTCGTTGACGTAGGAACCGAACATCGGGAAGTAGAAGTTCGAACCGAAGATCGAGACCATGAACGCGCAGATCATGAACGCGGCGAAGTCCTTGCGTTTGAAGAGCGCGAGCGCTTTCAGACCGAACGGGTCGTTGTTCTTCGTGCCGGCCGGCGGGGTGTTCGGAAGCGTCAACGCGTAAACGGCGAAGACGAGCGAGACCAAACCGCCGAGGTAGAAGCACGTCGTCGGTTTCACGACGAGGTTGATGAGAATCCAGCCGAGCGTCCCGAAAATGAAGACGAACGAGGCTTTGTCTTTATTCGGAATGTGTTTGAAAACGACGGCGTTGATCAACGGAATCGACGGCATGTAAGCGAAACCGGCGACGAACATCAACGCGATGAAGGCGGTCATGTTGACCGTTTCGGCGTTCGAAACGACGCCGCAAGCGAGGAGCGCGACGCCGCCGAGGAAGTGCATAAACGCCAAAACCTTTTGCGCCGCGAACTTGCTGTCGGCGATCGGGCCGATCACCGGAGCGAAGAGAGCGCCGAGCGCGAAGAACGAATAAAGAGCGCCGGGGTTGAAACCCTTCGCCGCGGCGAGCGCGCCGAGAGCGATGTTCCAAGAACCCCAAATCGCAAACTGCATCAAATAGGCGACTTGCAAACGCCCGTACATACCCATAGGAACCTCCTGAAGGTTTTTCGAAAATATTTCCGGAAAGTTCGCGTCGACAACCGCCCGTTTCGCCCGTTCGCGCTTTTGGTCGCAAGAGCCGCGAATCGTCGCCAAATCCGGGGTTCTTGGGAAACCCGGGTTGTTCCGTCGAACGCCGTCGCGAACGCTTCGCGAACCGCCCTCCGACCGAGCGAACGTCGAACCGCCGCCGTCAAACGCGTCGAAAAATCAGCGTCGGCGTCTCCGGCGCGACGTTGCGAAAACCGCGCGAAAGAGCCCGACGCTATCCGTTCATTATAAGCTCAAGTGGAGGGCGATTTCAAGCGTTTTTTTTCGGCCTTTTTCTCTTTTTTGCAAAATTTTCCCGACGCGCTGGAAAAATATTCGCGTCGCGACGGTAAAAACGACGATACTAACGATAACGAACGCCGTTAAACTTTTTCGGTTCTAACGGCGTCCGCGTTTAAACCGCTCCGCCGACGCCGCGTTCATTAATATATTAATGGCAAAAACGCCGTTTCGCGGGAGCCGGTTTCACTCCGTCGCGCCTTATTGCGTCGTTACGACGTTTGAAATCCGGGCGCGCCGTTTGAATTTTTAACCGCTAATGAAGTCGCCGCAATGAAAACCGTCGTTTTCTCCGCCGCCGACGCCGCGTCTCGCCGATGCCGCGCCCTTTGGAACGCGCTTCGCCCCGCCTCGGGTCGCGGAGCGGGCGTTTTCTCGTTTTTTGTCGCTATTTTTATTTCGTTCCCCAACGAAGCGCCGCCGAAAACGTTCGCGTTTGAAGACGACGGTTGGCGAGTCGTCGCGACCGACGACGCGGAAACCGACGCGCCTCTTTACGCGCCCGACGAAAACGCGGAAGAAAACGAAAACGTCGATTACTCGAACGCCGACGAAGAATACGTCGAAGCGACGACGGACGACGCCTACGCCGACGCGCTCGCTCCGATCGCGGAGACGGACGACGCCGAAACGGGGCCGTTCCATCGGTTGCGTTCTCTCCGCCGCGCTCGAACGAACCGTCTTTTCGGGGGCCGTTTCGCCGACGAAGAGGCGCCGGAACCGCCGGAAGTCGAGCCGGTCGAACACGTCGAACGAGTCGAAGCGCCGAAATTAACGCCGGTCAACGACAATCTGCCGGCGCTCGATATGGACGGTCGCCTCGATTCAAACGGAACGTTCGTTACCCGCGAAGAACTCGACGCGCTTCGGGAAGAAATGTCGCTAAAGACCTGGAAAAAAGGCGACTTCCGCATCACGCCGTACGGGTTCCTGAACCTCTCTATGTCGGCCGACACGCAGCGCGCCGTCCCGGGCGAGTATATGTTGTACGCGCAGACGCCGGAAGTCGACGATTCGTCCGACTTCACCGTCGACGCCCGCACGTCCCGCATCGGTTTCAAAATGGAAGGGCCTCGCGTCGAGCAGTTGAACGCCGACTTGCGCGGTTGTCTCGAATTCGACTTCCAAGGAGCGATTAACGGTTCGAAAAATAAAGGAGGCGTCCAGCTCCGCCGCGCTTACGCCGAGTTGGTCGACGCGGAAAACCAGCGTCGATTCCTCGCCGGGCAAGAATGGGAGATTATTTCGCCGCTCTGCCCGCAAATGTTGAACTATCTCCCGGGCGGTTTCGCCGGAAGCCTTCAATATCGCCGCGCGCAAATCCGCTTCGAACAAGGTTATACGCTCAGCCCGGACTTCCAAACGCTCGCTCAGTTCGCCGTTTGCGACAACATTCTCGGCGACTATACGTCGACGCCGGGCGTTTCCGCCGCGACGTCCGGTTGGCCGGTTCTCGAGGGACGCGTCGCCGTTTCGCTCTTCAAAGACGCGCGAAACGGTCGCCCGATAACGCTCGGCGTCTCGGGCCATATCGGCGAGCAATATTACAAGTTTTCGCCGATCGCCGGAACCTTTGCGAATACGTCCGAACGGGTCGCGGTCGACACTTGGTCGGCGAACTTCGACGCGGACGTCCCGCTTACGGAGAAATTCCGTCTTCAAGGCGAATATACCGTCGGCGCGAATCTAAGTTCTTTCTGCGGAGGCATTAACCAAGGCGTCGACCTTTACCGTCGCGACGCGCTCGGCGCTTCCGGCGGTTGGTTGGCGTTGCATACCGACTGGACGCAAAAATTCGCGACGAACGTCGGTTACGGCGTCGAAAAAATGGACGACGACGATCTCGTCGGCACGAGCGTCGCCGCAAACGGCTTCACGACGTCGCGAACGCGCACCGAGTTGTATTTCGTCAACTTCCTGTACAACTGGACGCCGAACTTTATGACCGGCGTCGAATTCGGCTATTGGCAAACGCAGTATCAAAAAGCCGACGTAACCGGCGAAACGCCGGTCTTTACCGCGATGAAACCGGGCGAGGCGTTTCGAACCGAGTTTACCGCTCGCCTCACTTTCTAGCGACGTTCCCCGAGATCGACAAAATTTCGGCGCTTTTTTCAAAAAATCAAAGAGCGTTAAAAATTAGAATGTCGCGACCGCGAAACCGTCAAAAACGGAAACGGCGGCGCGCCCGTCGATGAAAAAAAATAAAAAAAACGACGCGATCGCTTCGGCGCCTTTTGCGTCGTTTATTTTTTTGGTATAATGGAAGAGCGATTTAACAATTTTCGCGAGTTTTACCCGTCGCGCCTTGTCGCTCGCGTTTCCGAGTCGACAAACCGCTCGTTAAGCCCGCGACCGACGACAAATTCCGGAGCGAAATAATGAAACTGCAACAAATTTCTGTTTTCCTCGAAAACAAACCGGGCCGTTTGATGGAAGCGTGCGCCGCTCTTTCCGACGCCGGCGTCAACGTTGAAACTATGTCGCTCGTCGAAGCGGGCGAATTCGGCGTTTTGCGCGTCCTCGCCAAAGACCCGGACGCCGCGTTCGAAGCGCTGAAAGGCCGTTTCACCGCCAAAAAGACCTCCGCCCTCGCCGTTCAAATTCCGGACGAAGCGGGCGCGCTGACGAAACTTCTCGGCGTCATTGCCGCGAACGACGGCTTGAACGTCGAGTATATGTACGGCTTTACGTCGAAGAAACGCGGCGTCGCGGCGATCGTTCTGTCGATGAACGACGTCGACCGAGCGTTGGAAGTCCTGCGCGCGGCGAACGTCTCGCTCGTCGGCGCGGACGACCTCTTCGCTTGATTCTCGCTCGTCGTTTTTAACGCGCCAACGAAAAAACGCTTTCGCGACGCGAACAACTCGCCGCCGCGAAAGCGTTAAACGTTTAAACGTCTTGTTTTCTTTTCTTCTGACCGACGTTAAAAATTAACGCGCCGGTCAAAACGTCGAGTCGCGAAGCGCCGCGTCGACGTTCGAGTCGAATCGCACGCCGATCAGCGTCCAAGGAACCGAAGTCGAATCGGCGGCGTTCGGTCGCGGACGATAATAAATGAAACGCCAAACGACCGGGTGATTCTGACACTTATACAAATATCGGAACTCGATCAAATCGGAACCGATCGCCTTTATCCCGACCGGTTCGTAAGCGACGTAAGCGCCGAAGTTAGCGGCGACCAACTTCAAATTGTCGGAAAGTCCCGTCAACAACGCTTCGTTGTCGGCCAAAGTCGTATTTTTCGTCAATTCGTCGAACGCTTTCCGCGGGCCTTGATTCGGGTCGGAAACGTTTTCGAAAAAATTCCCGATCGCCGCGCGCAACGCTTCGACGTCGGCGCCGGTCGCGCCGGTTTGCGCTTCGACGGTCGACGGAGCGAACGAGTCGTTATCTCGTCCGACGACGAACGCCAAAAGAAGGATACAAACGCCCCAAAGCGCCGCGTTTTGTTTATTTTTCATCGTTGCCGCGTCTCCCTATTCTCGCAATTCTATTTTATCGACGCAATCTTAACCGCCGACGCGTCTTTTCGCGTCGCGCCGCTCTATCGTTAAGTTAGCGGCGAGGTTACCAAAAAAAACGCTTCAAGTCAACGTCGATTTTCTTACCGCGTCCCTTTTTTCCGCAAAAGTCGGTCTCGAACGCGTTTATTTTTGCTTATGCTAACGGCGTTCTAAATTTGTTTTTCTTATTATCCGCGCAAACATTAGTTTCGTTTATATTCGTTATAAAAATTATTCTATTTGCTTATACCGCGCGTTTTTTCGAATAAGGTAAAAAATTTCCGGAAAAAAGTTGAATTCCGCCTCGTCGCCTCTATAATTAATAACGAAACGTCGAGAAGCCCGTTATCCGCGCGCCCGCTCGACGCTCGTCTTCTCAACGACGCAAGTCGTCTAACGAAAGGATTTCGCGATGGAATTTCAATTTTGCGGGGCCGCCGGCGCCGTTACCGGCTCGAAGCATCTCGTCGTTTGCGACAATTTCCAATTCCTCGTCGACTGCGGACTCGTTCAAGAACGGGCGCACATCGGCCGCAACTGGGAGCGTCTCCCGGAAAACCCGAGCGCGCTCGACGCCGTTTTCCTGACGCACGCGCACCTCGACCACTGCGGTTTGCTCCCGAAACTCGTCGCCGACGGGTTCAAAGGCGCGATTTACGCCGTCCCGGCGACGCTCGAACTGGCGCGCTTAATCCTTTTCGACTCGGCGCGGATTCAAGAAGAAGACGTCGCGTTCAAGAAAAAGCGACACGCCAAAGAGAATCGCCGGCCAAATCCTAACCGTCCGAATCGCGCGCTTTACACGCAAAGCGACGTCGACGCGACGCTCCGTCTTTTTCACCCGATTCCCTACTCGACGCCGACGCAAGTCGCGCCCGGCGTCCGCGCGACGTTCCGCGACGCCGGCCATATCCTCGGCTCGTCGTTCATCGAAATCGAGCTGACCCGTCCGGCGCTCGAAACCGACGCGCCGCGCCGTCTCGTTTTCTCCGGCGACCTCGGTCGCGCGAACCGACCTATCCTCCGCGATCCCGAATGTTACGTCGACAACGCGCTCGTTTCGCACCTCTTCCTTGAATCGACGTACGGCGACCGAGTTTCGGAAGCGGTCGAGTCGGTCGACGATCAGTTGGCGGACGCGATTTCCCGAACGGTCGCTCGCGGCGGCAAAGCGATTATGCCGGTTTTCGCGGTCGAACGGGCGCAGGAAATTCTGTACCGAATCGCGACGCTCCGCGAAACCGGGCGAATCCCGTCCGACGTCCCCGTTTTTCTCGACAGTCCGATGGCGGTCGAGGCGACCGAAATCTTCGTTCGACACCCGGAATGTTTCGACGAAGAAACGCTCGAGCTTTCGAAGCGCGGCGCGCAAACGTTGTCGAATCTCGGGTTGCTGCGAACGCCGGACGAGTCGCGCAAGTTGAACGATATGAAGGGCCCGGCGCTGATTCTCGCGTCGTCGGGGATGTGCAACGCCGGGCGAATCAAACACCACTTGGCGAATCACATCGGCGACGCGAAAAACTCGGTCGTTTTCCTCGGCTATCAAGCGGCCGGAACGCTTGGGCGGCAGATCGTCGACGGCGCGCCGGAGGTGCGAATTCACGGGAAGCCGCGTCAAGTGCGAGCCGAAATTTTCGTTATCCGCGGAATTTCCGGACACGCCGACCAAAACGAATTGGTCGCTTGGCGCGCCGCGTTCCCGACGCCGCCGAAAACGACTTTCGTCGTACACGGCGAAAAGTCGGCGTCGCAAGCGCTTGCGTCGAAAATCCGCGAACGCGAACCGGACGCCTTCGTTTACGTTCCGGAATACGGCGAAATTTACAAAGATTAGCGCGTTCCTCCAAACGCTAAAGTCGCCCGTTTAAGCGTTTAAGGCAACGTCGGGTCAACCGTTCGCCGACGCGTTTCTCCCTCGAACGCGTCGGTTTTTTGTTCGTCGACCGTCGTTAGCTTTTCTTATTATAAGCTCCGCTTATCGTTTTACCTGGGCGACGCGCCTTTCATTAGCCCAGCTTATTATAAGCGTTTCTTATCCAACTAAACCTTAAAAAATTTGCGCCGCCCCCTTGCGTCGTTCCGTTAAACAATTATAATAATCGTCGTTTCGAGCGTTTCGCGACGTCCGTTTTTCGTCCCCAACGCTCTTGAAACGACGCGACCGAACCAACGCTAAGCCAAGCGTTCTCAACAAGTTCGGTCATCCGCCAACGTAATGGGGGCGCTTTCGTTCGCACGCGAACGGAGGCTGAGAAGCACCCCTCGAACCTGCTCCGGATAATGCCGGCGAAGGAAATTACGAGCGACGCGCCTCCAATTCCCCGCGACTTCTCTTTTTTCAGAAGTCGCTCGAACGCGAAAAGCCCGGTTAATTTCCTTTCGCTCCCTCCAAGAAAGGAAACGCCGACGATGGAAAACCTCGTTTCTTCCGCGATCGTATCTTCTTTTAACGCAAAACTTATCGACAACCTTCAAGTCGACGTCGCGATTGTCGGCGGCGGCCCTTCGGCGCTCGTCGCTGCGAAATATTTAGCCGACGCGGGCGTCAAAACGGCGATCTTCGAACGAAAACTCGCCCCCGGCGGCGGAACTTGGGGCGGCGGCATGCTCTTCAACGAAGCCGTCGTCCAACGCGACGCGCTCGAAATTCTCGACGATTTCGGAATCGGAACGCAAGAGATCGCGACCGCGCCCGGCTTTTTCACTCTCGACACGGTCGAGATGGCGAGCGGTTTAATCTTCGGCGCGCTAAAGTCCGGCGCCAAGCTGTTTAACGCGATGAGCGTCGAGGACGTCGTCTTTAAAAACGGCGAGATCGGCGGTCTCGTCGTCAACTGGACGCCGGTCGAACGCCTCGGAATGCACGTCGACCCGCTCGTCGTACTCGCCAAACGCGTTCTCGACGGCACCGGACACCCGAGCGAAATTATCAATCTCGCGACAAAAAAAGCGCAAATCAAACTCGACACCCCGACCGGCGGAATCCTCGGCGAAAAACCGATGTTCGCGTCGTCCGGCGAAGCGTCGACGGTCGAAAACACGCGCGAATATTTCCCGAATCTTTTCGCTTGCGGAATGAGCGCAAACAACGTAATGGGAGGCTATAGAATGGGCCCGATTTTCGGCGGAATGCTCCTTTCCGGTCGCAAAGCGGCGCGTTTGATTCAAGAAAGTTTGCAACGTTAATCAAGCAACCGCTTTCGCGAACGACGCCCTCGTCCGCCGACGTCGGCGACGCTTTGTCGATTCGTCGCGAGGCCGCCGACGCTCCCCGCTTATAATAAGCGTTTCTTATTATAAGTTTAGCGTTCCCGTCGCGCGTTCGTTTCCTTTTTCCCGGTTAACTTTTTTTGCAATCTCGCTCGCTATGTCGCAATTCACCGTCCCGCCGTCCTGTTTTCGCTCGCTCGCCGAACGCGCGGCGGCATTTCGTCAAGTCGATATTTATCCGGTCGTTACGTCGGAATTTTGCGCCGGTCGCGACCCGCTCGACGTCGTTCGAGAAGTTTTCGAAGGAGGCGCCCGAATCATTCAACTTCGCGAAAAAACGGCGTCCGACCGCGACGTTTTCCGTCTCGCCGTCGAATGCCGCAAACTCGCAAACCGTTTCGGCGCGCTCTTTATCGTCGACGACCGCCTCGACGTCGCGCTAGCGGCGAACGCGGACGGCGTTCATCTCGGCCAAGACGACCTGCCGTTTGACGTCGCGAAACGTTTAGCGCCGGAGTTATTAGTCGGCGCGTCGACGCACAACCTCGCGGAAATTCAAGCGGCGCAAGCGGTTAACGTCGACTATTTAAACATTGGGCCAATCTTCGCGACGCAAACGAAAGCGGTCGCTTACCCGCCGGTCGGGCTCGAACTTTTAGCGGAATTAAGAAAAGCGGCGACCGTTCCGACGACCGTAATGGGCGGAATTAAAGCGAGTCATATCAAGACGTTGCGCTCGCTCGGCGTCGAAAGAATCGCGCTCGTTACCGAGATAACGCAAGCGACGGACGTCGCCGCCAAGACGCGCGAACTTCGCTCGCTCTTTTGACGCTTGAACGCTCGCCAAAGAATCGAACAAATTTCAGCGTTTTCAAACGCTTTCTCGTCGCCGCCGATTTCAACGACAAAAAACGCGCCGTCGAGCCTCGAAACGGCTCAAACGACGCGTTTACGTTTCCGTTTTCTAAAAATCAAAGACGCGCTAAAAAACGGCGTTTCGAACTACTTTGAAACTATTTCCAGTTCTCGGCGAGGCGTTCGAAGTGCGCTTGCGGGTGCGCGCAGGCCGGGCAAACTTTCGGCGCCGACTTGCCGAGGTGAACGAAACCGCAGTTGCGGCAACGCCAAACGATTTCGCCGTCGTTTTCGAACATCGTTCCGTTTTGAATCGCGTCGGCGAAACCGCGATAACGGCGTTCGTGTTGCTTTTCGGCGATCGCGACGTTGCGGAAGACGGCTGCGATTTCGTTAAAGCCTTCTTCTTCCGCGACTTTCGCGAATTCCGGATACATTTGCTCCCATTCTTCTTGTTCGCCGCAAGCCGCCGCGAGAAGGTTTTCGAGCGTCGTCCCGATTTTGCCCGCCGGGAAGGTCGCGGTAATTTCCAAATCGCCGCCTTCCAAGAACTTAAAGAAGCGCTTCGCGTGTTCCTTTTCTTGGTTCGCGGTTTCTTCGAAAACGGAAGCGACGAGTTCGTACCCGTCTTTTTTCGCTTGCGACGCGAAGTAGGTGTAACGGTTGCGCGCTTGCGACTCGCCGGCGAACGCTTTCAACAAATTCGCTTCGGTCTTAGTACCTTTCAAACTTTTCATTTTCAACCCTTTCTTAAAAAGAAGCCGCCGACGCGCAAAGGCTCGACGACCTTAAATTTAACGTTTCGAAAAGACGGCGCCGCGACCAATAAGCGTTTCGACGCGACGGGCGCCCTTCTTTCGTCGCGATTTTCTCTTATATTATAACGATTTTTTGCCGACGTAAAGCCTCCGAGCGTTCGTTTTCTTCGGTTCCGTCCGATTTTTCCGCCGTCGCGACGCAAAAGCGCCCGAAAATAACGCGGACGCCGCTTCACCTTCTCGCGCTTCTCGCTATAATGGTTAATATAAAGAAAATAGCGCGACTTCGCCGAGTTTGTCGTCGTTCCGTTTCGCCGTCTCGCGACGAACGTCGACCGCTCCGAACCGGTTATTTATTATTCCCTATTCGCCCGATTTTCCCTTCCCCCTATTCAACGCAAACCTATATGAGCGCCAACGTTTCGCCGTCGACCTCCGCCGAACGCGGAAGCGTCCTCTTTTCGATTTTGATTCCGGTTTACAACGAACAGGCGTATTTGGCGCGAGTCGTCGAGCGCGTCTTGGCGGCGCCCCTTCCCGACGGCGTCGACCGAGAGCTAATTCTCGTCGACGACTGCTCGACCGACCGCACGCCGGAGGTTATCGCGACGCTCGTCGCCCGTTATCCGGACAAAATTCGAGCGTTTCGCCAACCGAAAAACCAAGGAAAAGGCGCCGCCATTCGACGCGCAATCCAAGAAACAAACGGCGATTACGCGATCATTCAGGACGCCGACCTCGAATATAATCCAAACGAATATTCGCTCGTGTTGGCGCCCCTTCTCGACGGTCGCGCCGACGTCGTGTACGGGTCGCGATTTGCGACTCGAGAAACGCGCAAAATCGTCAATTATCATCACAAACTCGGCAACCTATTTTTGACCCATCTTTCCAACTGGACGACCGGGCTCGACCTGACCGATATGGAAACGTGTTATAAAGCGTTTCGCGCCGACGTGTTAAAGTCGATTCCGCTTCGCTCGAACCGTTTTGGAATCGAACCGGAAATCACCGCGAAAATCGCCAAGCGCGGCTGGACGGTTTACGAAGTTCCGATTAGTTACAACGGGCGCCGTTACTCGGAAGGCAAGAAAATCGGTTGGAAAGACGGCGTCAGCGCGATTCGCACCATCGTCAAATATTGGCTCGTCGACGATTGTTTTTACGACGGCGACCCTAACGGCGACGGCGCTCGTTCGCTCGAACGCAGCCGCGTTTTAACGAAAGCGATCGTCGATAAAGCCGTTCCGTTCCTTGGGTTGCAAACGCTTGAAATCGGCGCGGGCCAAGGGGAAACGTCGCGTTACTTGCCGCAAAAGGAACGGTTGACATTAGCCGACGCGGACGCGAAAAACGTCAAATTTTTGCGCGCCGGTTACGACGGCAACGCGGTCGTCGACGTCGCCCGCCTCGATCTCGACTCGACCGCCGTCCTCGATTTTGCCGACGGCGCGCCTCAATTCGCTTCCTCCTCGGAGCCTTTAACGCTGACCAAAACGGCGTTTAGCGACTCGCAATACGACGCCGTCGTCGCCTTCAATCGGGTCGACGCCCTCCGTTTCGACGACGCCGACGCCTTTGGTCGCCTCCGCTCGCTGTTAAAATCTAACGGTCGCGTCGTCTTTACGCTCCCGGCTTGCGGTTCGGAATCTTATTCGGAACGAGAACTCAAACGGAACCTCGCCGCCGCCGGATTCCGCGCCGAAAAAATTGAACGTTTCGACGCCCTTGCGACGTTCTTAGGCCAACGCGACGGCAAAACGCCGAGTCGAAAAGCGCTCAAACTTTACGATTGGCTCTTTCGTTGGACGCGTTGGCTCGACAAATTCGTTTCCGGCGCTCGATTTTTAGTCGTCGCAACGCCGGATTCGTCGAACGCCGACGGTCGCCGCCGCTCCTAAACCGAATCGGAGCGAGCGTCGGCCGTCAAAGTCGCCGCCAATCGCCCGTTTTCCCGCTTTTCCTTCTTTTAAACCCCGGCTCGCCGCGTCTTGCGTTTCGACGTTCGACGCGGCAAGTCGTTTTTTTGGCGTTTGCCGCCGAGAATTATTCGCGCGTTTCCTTTCTTCGCCCCTTTTGCGCACCGTTTTCTCTATTTCGCCGATGTTTTTAAACGACAATCCATTTTCGCGACAAACTTGATTATTTTTCGAATAAAATATCAAACATTTTTCATTTATCTTTTGTTCGACGGAACCGCCAAAAAGGATTTTTGGCGAGAAATTTCCGCAAATTTCGTTCGTTCCTTGACAAACGGCGACCGCTGGAGTTAAAATAGAACGGTCGCGACCGCGAACAAATTTCCGGGTTTTTCGACCGTTAAGCGCGCTCGATTCGCCGACGTCCCCCTTTCGCCGTCGACGACGTTCGCCCTCCCAAACTCCCCGTTTTCCCCTTCTTGAAAGGAGTCTCCGTTGCTCGTCTCGCCGTTTTCCCTTGAAATTATCCGCGCTCCCCAAACCGACCGTCGTTTTCGCGCCGCGCTTTTCGATTTCGACGGCACCTTGAGCCTCGTTCGCGAAGGTTGGCAAAACATAATGGTTCCGTATTTTTGCGAAGTTCTCCTCGAAACGATGGACGACGCGGCGGAAGCGGAACGAATCGTTCGCGATTTTGTCGATCGAATCACCGGCAAACAAACGATTTACCAATGCATCCAACTCGCGAAAGAAGTCGAGGAGCGCGGAGGAACGCCGCTCGACCCGCTTTTATACAAAAAAGAGTATTTGCGACGTCTTCAAGAGCGGATTCAAAGCCGAGTCGACGCGTTGGCCGCCGGAACCGCTTCTCCGGACGATTTCGTCGTTCCGGGCGCGCGCCGTTTCTTAACTCTTTTGCGCGAAGCCGGTTACAAACTTTACCTCGCGAGCGGCACCGACGAGTTTTACGTCAAGCAAGAGGCGGAACTCCTCCAACTGACGGACTTTTTCGACGGCGGAATTTACGGCGCGCAAGACGATTACAAGACCTTCTCGAAGGCGCTCGTCATCTCGCGGCTGATTGAAGTCAACCGGCTCGACGGCGCGGAGCTCGTCGGTTTCGGCGACGGTTACGTCGAGATTGAAAACGTCCGCGAAGTCGGCGGTTACGCGGTCGGCGTCGCGACGAACGAAGCGAACCCCGGCGCCGGCGTCGACGCTTGGAAGCGGGGCCGACTCCTCGAAGCGGGCGCCGACGTTATCGCGCCGGACTTCGGCGCTCCGGAGCGTTTGTTCCGCTTTTTAACGACCGGCGCCGACCTCTAAACTCGACGCCGTTTCCCCAGCTTACCCGTTTTAACGCCGTTTTCCTTCCCGACTTCGCCAATTTTACCAATCTCGCCGACTTCGTTAATTTTACCAACCTTGCCGATCTCGCCGATTTCGCCGATTTCGCCAACTCCGCCGCCCCCTTAATTTAACTAAAGCGCTTAAAATGTCCGAGTCAACGCCCGCTCCGTTCGTTCCGACGCCCGCCGACCTCGACCGCGCCGCGCTCGCCGCCCGCTTGACGCGTCTCGCCGCCGCGAAAACGCCGAAAATCGCGGTGATCGGCGACTTTTGTCTCGACAAATATCTCTTTTTGTCGCCGGAATTAAACGAAATTTCGGTCGAAACGGGGAAAACGGCGTTTCAAATCCGGGCGCGGCGCGTTTTCGCCGGAGCGGGCGGGACGGTCGCGAACAACTTGCGGGCGCTCGGCGCGGCGACGTTTTGCTTCGGAATCGTCGGCGACGACGGCGACGGTTTCGAGCTTTTGAAGGCGCTGCGCGGAATCGGCGCCGACGTTTCCGGAATGGTCGCG
>JAFSFF010000545.1 GCA_017435375.1 Thermoguttaceae bacterium | reverse complement strand
TGACGAAATAAGGGCGGAAACGCTGGACGCGTCGTTGGCGTTAAAGTCGGCGACGCTTGCCTAAACGTCGCGGTTTCTCGAAACGTCGCGATGCAAATTTTCCCGACGTTCGGCGCTTTCGTCGGCGTCGGGACGACTCCGGTTTGACGCGCAACCGTTAAAACCGGCATTTCTTGTTTCTTTTGCGGTTGCGAGCGAGAATTTTTCGCGATTTCCGAGCAAAATAAATTTCTCTTTCGCCGGTTTTGGGGTACAATAGTAAACGGCGGAATATCGGTTTTCGAGTCGGAAAAACGCGCGTTTGTCCCGATATTTCGCCTAATTGCCAAAACCGTTAGAATTCGCAAAATTTCGCAAAGAAGAGCCGCAATATGACGTCGCAAGCCTTTCGATTTATACACGCGTCGGATTTCCGTTTGGAACTTCCGGTCGACGGTCTTTCGGAATGTCCGGAGCGCCTTGAAAGCGCGATTCTCGACGCGCCCCGCGTCGCGGTCGAGCGATTGGTCGCGACGGCGCTTAAAGAAAAGGTCGACTTCGTCGTCTTGAGCGGCGACCTGCTTTCTCCGCGCGAAACCGGGCCTTGGGGGCTTCTCTTTTTGATCGAGCAGTTCGAGCGGCTCGCGTCGGAAAAGATCGCGGTTTATTGGGCCGCCGGGAAAAACGATTCGCCGGACGTCGTCCCGGCCGCGTTCCGTTTTCCGGAAAACGTTCGGATTTTTCCGGTCGGAACGGTCGAGGAAACGTTCTTCGTTCGCGAAGGCGTTCCGGTCGCGCGACTTCTCGGGACGAGTTGGGGCAAAGCGGGCGTCGCTCCCCGCGGCGGCGTCGAGTCGGTCGAAGGCGCGGACGACCTTTACACGATCGGCGTTTTTAACGGACAGCTTCCGAACGAAGCGTTGAAGAGCGACGCGGTTCGATATTGGGCGCTCGGCGGAAGTCGCGTTCGCGAAACGATTTCGCGCAGTCCGTCGCTCGCCGTTTACGCCGGGTCGACGTTGGCGCGCAACTTCGAGGAAACCGGCGATTTCGGCGCGACGTTGGTCGAAGTCGCGGAGTCGGGCCGAACGACCGCGACGCCGTTTCGAACGTCGCCGTTGCGTTGGTCGACCGAAACGCTCGTCGTTAAGTCGGAGGAGACCGAAGAGGCGATTTTGAACGAAGCGCGCTCCCGACTGAAAGCGATTCAAGAAAAAGCGATCGAAGAGGCGGCGTTCGCCGGGCGCTCTCCGGAGGGCGATATTTGGCTCGTCGCTTGGCGGGTCGACGCGGAAGAACCGGCGTTTCAAGCGCTTCGATACGGAACGCTCGCCCAAGCGCTCCTTCGCGACTTGCGCGCCGATTTCGGAAAAACGGCGCCGGTCGTTTACTCCGTCGACTTTATTCCGACCGTCCCGGAAAACGCGCCGGAAGAGCTGTTCGAACGGCAAACGATTTTGGGCGATTATTTGCGGATGTTGCGTTATTACTTGGAAAATCCGGGCGAAAAAATCGACGTCGAAGGCTTTTTCTCCGAAGAATTGCGCGATTGGATCGCTTGCGAACGAGCGAAACGCGCGCTCGAAAATCGGCGGCGAAACGACGACGAACCGGACGTCGCAGAAGCGTTGCGCGTCGCGGCGGAAGCGAAGGATTTTCGACCGGAACTCCCGACGTTGTTCGACTTGCTCGCGCTCGACTCGCTCGATTCGACCGAAGACGACGGCGAACAAAGCGACGACGCGGCGGACGGCGAACGGGAACGAATTCGAGCGGCGCGACGTCGCAAAGCGTTGCTTGAAGCGTCGGCGCTCGGCGTCGATTTGCTGTCCGAAAACGAAACGGTCGCGTCGATCGTCGGCGGTTTGAAGGGCGCGCCGAAAAAGAATCGCGACGTTCTCGCCGAACTGCGGAACTTGCAGAAGAATATTGAAGGAAAGGAGAGTCTCTCGTGAGAATTACGTCTCTGAAAATCGAACGCTTCGGCGTTTGGGAGGGGCTGAGCCTTCCGAAAGTTTCGCGCGGAATCAACGTCTTTTACGGCCCGAACGAAGCCGGTAAAACGACGTTGATGCAGTTCATCCGCGCCTGTTTGTACGGCGGCGCCGACGAAGAGCGCGCCCGATATATTCAAATGGCGCTCGACGGAAAAACGCGTCGCGGCGAGAAAGCCGGGTTCGGCACCAAACGCTTCGAAGAAACGGCGAACGCGTCGGAAACGTCGGCGTCGGCGGAGCTTAAACGCATTCTCGACGGCGAGCGTCGCAAAGACGCCGACGCGGAAACGAAACTCGACGCGGAAACGGCGGCTCGCGACGCGGCGCGCGCTTGGATCGGCGGCGCGGCGACCGTTTCGTCCGAGTTCGGCGACCATCGGCTCGAACGGCGATACGTCAAACGCGACGCCGGTTGGCAGTCGGCGATCGAACGCAAATCCGGTTTCCTCGCGTCGGAGGGGCTGATCAACTGGAGCGGGCGTTTTTATCCGCTTCCGGGGAAAAAGATCGCCGAATCGTTGGTCGTCGTCGGCCCGGACGGGACGCGCGTCGGCGATTATTTCGCGAAGTCGTTGACCTGCAATCTCGACGAAGCGACGTACAACGGCGTCTTCGCGATCGGGCTCGACGAGCTGCAACGGCTCGGCGCGCTGAACGAAACCGAAGCGGCGCAAATGCTTTACCGCTTGAGCGTCGGCGTCGACCGCGGCGCGTTCGTTCAAGTCTTCCAACAGATCGTCGCCGAACGCAACGACCTCTTCGACGCGAAGGGGAAACCGTCGATTTTGGAAAATTTGATCGCCGAACGCGACCGAGCGCGGCGCAAGTCCGGCGAAGCGGCGGGGAATCTGCGCGAATACGCCCGGCTCCTCGAAGAGCGTCGCGCCGTCTTGGAGGCGACGAAGCTCCTGCAGGAACGGCTCGACAAAACGACGCGGCAAAAACGCGTTCGCGAGCTGGCCGTTCAAATTGCCGATCTTTGGGACGAACGGGACGAAGCGCGTCGGCAAGTCGTCGAGATGGGGGACGTTCCGGCGGTCGAGCAAAGCGCCGTCGACGAATGCGCCGCGCTCTGCGACGTCGTCGAGGAAACCCGCAAGAAAATTAAGGAAATTAAGAACGCTTATCGAGCGCTCCGCGACGAACGGGACGCGATTCCGGTCGACGCCGCGTTGGAAGAGCTCGCGCCCCGCGTTTCGATTCTTGAAGACGATCTGCCGCGACTGCGCGAAATTGACGAAGAAGTCGGACGGTTGCAAGGCGAATTGTCGGAGCTGAACGCGAAGTTCGCCGAAGAGGACGCCCGCGTCAAGAGCGCCCGCGACGGCAAGATGACGCTGACGCCGGCCGCGCTCGACGCGATGAACGCCGCGATCGTCGCGTCGAATTTGGCGCCCGAGACGCGATTCGGAGCGAATCCGAACCCGAGCGGCGCCAACGTCGGCGGAAGCGGAGAAAACGCGTCGCTAACGCCGACGCTCCCGAACAAATTGGTCGACGAAGGCTTGTCGTTTAAGGAAGTCGAGGACTTCCGCATTC
>JAFSFF010000544.1 GCA_017435375.1 Thermoguttaceae bacterium | reverse complement strand
GGTGAAGTCGAAGCGAACGGCGCCGATTCCGGAGCGTAAAATCGCCGGAATCGCGTCGAGAAGGTCGACCGGGTCGGCGAGGTACACGGCGCTTCCGGAGACCGGGCGCGCGTCGACGGCGCCGGCGCCGGGCGGCGGAAGGCGGTTCGCGTTCTTTTCGACGAGGAAACGGCGCTCGTCGGCGTTCGTCAGCCGAACGAACGGCGCGTCGAAGAGCGTTTTTTGAGTGAACATCGCCAAAAGCCGTCCGAAAACCGGGAGTCCGAGCGTTAAACGGCGTTTCGCGAGGTAATCGTCGGCGGCGAGGTCGGCGAAAATCGCGTCGACGGCCCGGTCGGAAATTTCCGGCGAAAGGTAAAGGAGATCGGAGCTTGCAAAACGGTCGGCCAAATAACGGACGGCGCGAGCGTTCCCGACGTTGAACGTCCAGTCGAGCGCGAACGAGCGGCGCGTTTGCGTTTCCGCGTCCGTTTGCGAGCGCTCGAAACGAACGGCGGCGGCGAGCGACCCGGCGAGCGGCGCGACGGCGGCGTCGCGTTGGAACGCCTCTTGATAACGCGGACGATTTTCGAACTGAACCGGCTGCGTTTCGATGTGAACGCGGTCGATTCCGAAGCGGCGGCAAACGTCGAACTGGGCGCGGGTGCGGACGACGGCGGTAAAATAGGGGATTAAGGCGTCGCCGGCAAGCGGGGCGTTTTCAATCGTCGGGGAAACTTGGGCGGTTCGGCGAATTTCGGCGGACGGTTCCGACGCGACGCGGCGATACGACTCGACGATTTTCCGTTCGAGCGCTTCGACCGCCTCTTGACGCAACCCGTTGAGAAGCGATTTCGGAACGAAAACGTCGGCGTCGAAACGGATTTCCGCGTCGTCGAGGTAAAACGGCGTTTCGCCGAAGCGGTCGAGGCCGTCGCGGAGCGTCGCTTCGTCCGCCGGGCGCTTTTGCGAACGTTCGAGCGACTGTTCCGAACGAACGGTCGCGACGGCGCGGGCGGTTTTGAGCGTCAACTCGAGCGGGCGGTCGACGCGAGCGGTCAAACGGGCGGAAATCGGTTCGCGACGGCGGATCTGTTTGAGCGCGTTTTCGACCGTTTTGTTCAACCGATGGTCGAAAGTGCGGTAAAGAACGGTCGCTTCCGGCGGAATCGGAACGTCGAAACGAACGAGGTCGCCCGGTTCGGCGCGCTCGACGAGTTTCGTTCGCCGCGAGTTCGTCGGGTCGACGAGGCGAATTCCGCCGACGTTGAGGCCGTCGAGCTTGCGCGCGGTCGCGTCGAGGAAAACGACGCCGTCGCCGTTGACGAGCGGGGCCGAGAGCCGAACCGAGTCGCGGCGGACGCGCCCGATTTCGACGCCGAAGTTCGACGAGAAAAACTCATTAATGATCGCCGGATCGTGTTCGCGGAAATAGCCGAAGTCGTATCCGCGGTTGAAAATTCCGGCGATTTCGCGTCGGCGGGCCGTTTCGACGTCGGCGTCGGCGAGGTCGCCTTGCGTCGGCGCGTCGGCGTCGGCGACCGACTTTTTGAGCGAAAGACGTTTCGCGGCGGTCGACGCGGAAACGCCGGTCAGCGAGTCGAGCAAATCGCGGTAATAGCGGACGGTCGTATAGACGTAAACCGGCGACTTCATTCGGCCTTCGATCTTGATCGAGTCGACGCCGATTTCGAGAAGTTCGGCGATTTCCGCGCGACCCTGCAGTTGGTCTTTGAGCGACAGGAAGTAACCGTATTCGGCGTTCGAGGCGAAGTCGGGCGCGGCGACGGGACGCTTGGGCGAACGTTCGGCGGAAGCGGTTCCGTCGGCGATTTCGTCGCGGCGGAGGCGGCGGAACCGTCGGTCGGACGTCGCGAGCGCGAGTTCCGGCGCGTCGGCGGAAAGCGTTTCCATCCGGTAATATTGGCGGCAAGGCTGAGCGCACATTCCGCGGTTTCCGCTCCGTCCGCCGATGAAACTCGATAAATAACACTTGCCGGAACAGCCGAGGCAAAGGGCGCCGGACGCGAAAACCTCCAACTCGATCGACGTTTGCGAACGAATCGAGCGGATTTCGTCGAGCGAAAGTTCGCGAGCGAGAACGGCGCGCCCGAACCCTTGCGCGGCGAGCCAATTCAGCTCGGCGGCGGTTCCGGGGGAAAATTGCGTCGACGCGCAAAGCGGGAGGTCGGGAAAACGGTCGCGCAAAAAGGAGACGGCGCCGAAATCTTGAACGATGACTTCGTCGAGACCCGCTTCGTAAAGACGGCGCAAATCGGGTTCGACGAGATCGAGTTCCGCGTCGGAAAGGACGGTGTTGAACGTCAGGTGAACGGAGACGTTCGAGCGGTGCGCGAAGTCGATCGCGTCGGCGTACTCCTCGACCGAAAAGTTTTTCGCGAAACGTCGGGCGCCGAAACCCGCGACGCCCATATAAACTTCGTCCGCGCCGGCCTTGACGGCGGCGACGAGTCGGTCGAAATCGCCCGCGGGCGCCATTATCTTCATCGTTCGGTTCCTTTGTCGGTCGGCGGCGATTGCGCGCTTATTAATATATATATCGACAACAGCGTGTAGCGCTTGGTTGAGGAATTTATTTGAAATTGTTGAGTAAACGCTTAATTAACAACGTTTTCAGACAAAAACGCGCGGTCGGACGTCAAACGTCGTTTTCTTCGTCGAAACCGAGTTCGAGCGCGGTTCGTCGGTCGCGGTCGGCGGCGGCTTGATCGCCGAGTTCGCGGCGAACGAGCGAACGGTAATAATAAGCGTCGGCGTTTTCCGGGTCGAGGCGGAGCGCTTCGTCGAAATCGGCGAGCGCTTTGTCGGTTTCGCCGAGTTCCGCGAACGTCGAACCGCGAGCGACGAAGCAGTGCGCGAACTCCGGGTCGAGTTCGAGCGCTTTCGAGTAATCGGCCAACGCGTCGGCGAATCGGTTTTCGCTCGCGTAAAGGACGCCGCGGTCGTAATAGGCCGGGACGAACTCCGGCGCGAGCGCGAGGCAAGCGCGGAAATCGTCGAGCGCCGCTTCAGGACGTCCGAGCATATCCGCCGCGATCGCCCGTCCGTAAAACGCCGCGAACGCCTTGCGATCGAGCGCGACCGCTTGCGTATAATCGTCGACGGCGCCTTCGAAGTCGCCCAAAAAGCGTTTCGCGTGTCCGCGCAACTCGAACGCTTCGGCGTGCTTGGGGTCGAGTTTCAGAACGCGGTTCGCCTCCTCGAACGCCCGCTCGAACTCTTCGAACTCAAGCCAAATTTTGCCGAGCCCGATTCGCGCCGCGACGTGTTGCGCATTGTATCCGAGCGCCCGTTGGAACGCGTCGAACGCTTCTTCGAAGTCGCCGTCTTCGAGGGCGTCGCGACCCGCCGCCGCGAACGTTTCGGCTAAACCGCGTCGGTTGCCGTCGGCGCCGAGCGAAACTTTCGCGTTTTTACCGGCTTTTTTCTTGCCGTTGGAGGCGTTCGTTTTGCCGTTCGCGGCGCCGGAAGCGTTTTTCGACGCGTTTTTCGACGCGTTTTTATCGGGACGGCGACCGTCGGCGCTCGACGGTTGGGAAGGTTGGGAAAACGACATAACGGCGCTCGACTGGGGGAAATGGGGAAGCGGGGAAACGCGAAAGCGCGGATAAACGAAAACCGTCGTCGAACCGCGGAAAACGGCTCGACGGCGGCGATAAAAAGGGAACGGACGCCGCGACGAAGCGAAACGAAACGAAAACGCTCCGGCGGCGCGACCGTTTAAAAGCGCGTCAAACGTCGAGATACTTGACGTCGAGCGCGAATTTTTCGATGAACTCGCGGCGCGGCTCGACTTTGTCGCCCATCAGGATGCGGAACAGGTCGTCGGCGGCTTCGGCGTCCTCCATCGTTACTTGAACGAG
>JAFSFF010000543.1 GCA_017435375.1 Thermoguttaceae bacterium | reverse complement strand
TCCCGAAACGGCTGCGAACGCTTTGCGCCTTCGTCCCGCCGGAAGAATTTTTAGACGACGTTTCGTCGACCGCGCTCCGTCGAGAAGCGCAAAATCGCGAACGTTCCTAAAGATAAAAACGCCGAACCTTAGCGACCGCCGCGCGTTGCGACTCTCGCTAAAGTTCGGCGCGAAAACGTTTAACGCTTAACGATTAGAAATCGTCTTCGTCTTCTTCGCCGTCGTCTTCTAGTTCGTCGTCGAGTTCGTCCGGCTCTTCGTCGTCTTGGTTCGGGCCCGGCGCGACGCCGTCTTCGTCCGCGACGACCAACGTCGACATAATCTCTTCTTTCAGCGTTTCCAAGAGTTCCGGGTCTTGTTGCAACGCGGCGCGCACCTTTTCGCGACCTTGCCCGAGCTGCTGGTCGCCGTATCGGAACCAAGCGCCCGACTTGACGACGATCTTCTTGGCGATCGCCAAGTCGAGAACGTCGCCCTCGTAACTGATTCCGCCCGCGTGCATCATATCGAACTCGGCGACGCGGAACGGCGGCGCGACTTTGTTCTTGACGATTTTCGCCTTAACCCGTTGCCCGACGACGTTTTCGCCCTCTTTAATTTGGCCGATGCGGCGCACGTCGATGCGGCAGGAGCAGTAAAATTTCAACGCCTTCCCGCCCGGCGTCGTCTCCGGCGAACCAAACATAACGCCGATTTTTTCGCGGATTTGGTTGATGAAGATGACCGCCGTTTTGCTTTTCGCGATCGCGCCGGTCAATTTGCGGAGCGATTGGCTCATCAGGCGCGCTTGCAGACCGACGTGCGAGTCGCCGATTTCGCCCTGCAGTTCCTTTTCCGGAACGAGCGCCGCGACCGAGTCGACGACGATCACGTCGACCGCGTTCGTCTTCACCAACATTTCGGTGATGCGCATCGCCTCTTCGCCGCTGCTCGGTTGGCTGACGAGGAGCGATTCCAAGTCGACGCCGAGACGCTTCGCCCAGCTCGGGTCGAACGCGTGTTCCGCGTCGACGAACGCCGCGACGCCGCCGGTCTTTTGCGCTTGCGCGACGATGTGCAAGGTCAGCGTCGTTTTCCCGCTCGATTCCGGACCGAAAATTTCGACGATGCGACCGCGCGGAATCCCCCGCCCGCCAAGCGCAATGTCAAGGGACAGCGAGCCGGTCGAAATGCCGTCGAGCCCCGGCGCCGCGTCGAGCCCGAGCGGCATAATCGCGCCCTGCCCGTACATCTTTTCGATTTGGTCGACCGCCGATTTCAGTTCCGGATTTTGGTCGTACAACGCTTGAATCTTCGAGATTTTTTTCGCGCTCTTCGCGGCCGCGCTTTCCGATTTCGCGCTTCGTTTCGCCATATTTTCGCCTTTATTATTCAATTAGCGCGACGTTAAACGCCGCAAACCGCCGTTAAAAACCGTTTAATCGTTAAATTTCCGCCGCTAAAATTGCTGACGCCCGGAAATCGCGTCCGAAAGCATTTCCTTGTTCGCGAATTCGAGCGAACTTCCGGTCGTAACGCCGCGCGCGAGTCGGGTGATCTTAATCGCGGCGCCGTCCAAACGGTTGGTGATCGCCAAGGCGGTGCCGTCGCCTTCGACGGTCGGGTTCGTCGCCATCACCAGTTCCTTAAAGTCGCCCGTTTTTACCCGTTTTACCAACGCGTCGATCGTCAGTTGATCGGAGCCGACCCCGTCGAGCGGCGAAACGCGCCCCAGCAGGACGTGATAAAGTCCGCGATAACAACCGGTTTGCTCCAACGCGATCAAGTCGCGGGGCTGTTCGACGACGCAAAGAATCGAACGGTCGCGGCGCTCGTCGCGGCAAATATCGCAAACCTCTTCCTCCGAAAGGTTGAAGCAGTGTTTGCAGTACCGGACGTTCTCCTTCATCGAACGAATCGCGTCGGCGAGCGCGAACGCTTCGTCCGGCGTCGCTTTCAAGAGGTGATAAACGATGCGTTCGGCCGATTTCTTCCCGACGCCGGGAAGTTTTTCGAACTCTTTCATCGTTTTCGCGACGGAATCGGTTAATTCGATCATTTTTCGTTCCTTTTGTCGGTCGTTCGAAGACGGCGCGTCCTATTTTCCGGCTTCCGTTCGTCGGTCGCCGTTTCTTTCTATTTTACTCCGTCGCGACGACGTTTCAAGAGCCAGGCGGGACGCCGGGCGTCCCGGCTCGAAATTTTTTCGCCGCCGGTTTGCGAATTTTCCCCGTTTTAGGCTTCAACTTGAACGGTCGCGTCGATTTTAACGGTCGCAATCGCCGCTCGACGCCGTTAATTAACGTTAAAATACGACGGTTAAAACAACTAAAGCGATTTTAACGCCCACTCGACCGCGCGATTTCTCGCAAACCGAACGAGAGCAACCGCGGTTCGACGACGATTTCCGGTCGCGGAAACGCAAAATCGGCGCCGAAATTCGCGTCCCAATCGTCGAAAAGGGTTCGCAACCGTCGCTCGGTCGCCCGCGCGTCGCCCCCGGCGATCAAGAGCGCGAGCCGCGTCGGGTCGGAGCCGCTTTCCAAGAGCCGCCGCCGCGTTTGCCAATAAAACGCCGAAATCGCGCCGACCAACGAATAAACGACGCCGAGCCGAATCGCTTTCGTCGTTTCGGTCGCCGGGTAATCGAACGTTCGCGTCCCTTCGTTTTCCGGGTCGTCGAGCGCCGGGAGGTTCGCCGTTTTCGCTTGCAACGACTCCGCGATCAGCCGCGGACCGGGCAAAATCGCGCCGCCCCGAAAGACGCCGCGCTCGTCGACCCAATCGATCGTCGCGGCGGTTCCGACGTCGACCGCCAAAAACGGACGTCCCGCCCCGAGAAGGCGAACGCCCGCGAACGCCGCGACGGCGCGGTCGATCCCGAGCCGCTCCGGATAGTCGTACTCGACCGGAATCGGAACGTCGGCGAGCCGAAGCG
>JAFSFF010000542.1 GCA_017435375.1 Thermoguttaceae bacterium | reverse complement strand
CGACGGCGAATTATTCTTCCGATTTGTCGGCCGCGGCGTCTTTCGAGGAAGTCTTTTTCTCTTCGGCGTTCACCGCGGCGTCGACTTCTTCTTCGATGCCCGCGACGCCTTTTTTGAATTCGGTAACGCTGCGACCGAGCGAGCGCATCACCGACGGAAGACGGTTGCCGAAGAGAAGGAAAGCGATCGCCGCGATAATAATCAGTTGGACGGGAGAACCGGGAAGAGCGAACAATTCAAAGGACATAACGCACCTTTCGATTAATATAAACGGGCCGAAAAACGCCGACGTCGGCGCGACGCGAACGTCGAGCGACTAACGGAGCGTTTTCGACGACCGTAATCTGCTTAGGGAAACGCGAAGGCCGCCCTCGTCGAGCCGACCTTCGATTAACTTGTAAGTATTATAACCGAATTTGTCGCGAACTTCAACCAAATTTTCAAATTTCTTTGAAAATTTTCCAATTTCGCGGACGACGGCGACTTTTCGGGGAAACGGCGAGCGTCGCGAACGAAAAACGCGCCGTTTCGGAGCGAGAAAACGGCGGCGCGGCGAAACTTAACGCAAAACGAACGCTTCTTCCGCCGGGAAGAGGACGCGGAATTTTTCGCTCAACGCTAAAATCGTCTTCACCGACAGCGTTTCGGCGCGAATTTCGCCTTCGAGGTTCATTTCGGCCAAGATTCGGTCGACCGTCTCCTTCTCGACGCGGCCTTTGAACGCGCTGCAAAGGACGGAGCGGATGAACTTGCGGCGATGGAAGAAGAGCGCGCGGACGAACTCGTGGAAAAAGCGCAAGTTCGGAATCTTCGCCCGTTTTTTCTCGTTGTAAACGCATTGGACGATGGCGGAGTCGACCTTCGGACGCGGCCAAAAGACGCTCGGCGGCATAATGCGGACGATTCGGCAGTCGCATTGCGCTTGCATCCAAACGGCGAGGGCGCCGTAATCTTTAGTGCGAGGGCGCGCGACGATGCGGTCGCCGACTTCCTTTTGAATCGTTACCGTCATCGAATGCGGCGGAATATCCGTCAGCAGAAGGTTCGACATCAACGGCGTCGCGATTTGATAAGGCAGGTTCGCGCAAAGTTTGAAGCGGAAACCGGGGTTGTTCGCCAATTCTTCGCGCAAGACGTTCAACACGTCGCGGTTGAGGCGGTTCTTATTTTCGAGAATATCGGCGAACAAAAATCGAATATTGTCTTTGTCCCAATGTTCCTGTTTCGCCATTTCGTGCATCGTCGGGTCGACTTCGACCGTAACGACGCGTCCGGCTTCGAGCGCCATCGCGCCGGTCAGCGAGCCGGTGCCGGTGCCGACTTCGAGAACGACGTCGTTTTTGTCGAGTTGCGCCGACTCGTGCAGCAGGTGCAGAAGGTTCAAGTCGATAAGGAAGTTTTGGCCGAGTTTGCCGCGCGGGTGAATCCCGAGCGTCTCGAAACGCTGCATCAAATACGACCGCGTTTGGTTGTTGGAAGAACCTTCGCCCATTAGGTTTGCCTTTTATTTAACGAAAATATTTAAAAGGAGCGTATTTCAAAAACGAACCGAAAGAACCGACCGAGTTTCGGTACGTCGGGGCGAAACGGCGTTTCGGAGAAAACGCGCTCCGCCTCGCAATTATTTTAATCGATATTTCCGATTTTCCAAGGGCGCGACGGCGGACGGCGCGGGCTTTTTGCGCTCTTTTTCCGCCGATTATACCGGTTTTGACGGCGTAATAGGAGAAAAGCGCGAGTCGGCGAACGCGGTAATTTGCGTTAAAAATTTCGATAAAAACAGTTTTAGCGGTTAAGTCGGGCGGCGTTGACGAGGATTGGGACGACTTTAACGGTTCGAACGCCGGGCGTCGGCCTCGAACTCGTCGACGGCGCGAGCGAAACGGGCGTTGAAGTCGGGAAGGAGGCGCAACGTCGCGGCGACTTCCGGAGCGGCGAAGACGCGAACGCGCTTGACGTAATCGTCGAACTGCTCTTGGGCCAACGCTCGAACGACCGGCGAAACGGTCGCGAGGGGGCGGTAAACGTTTTCTTCCGGATAAAAAACGTCGATTTTGAACTCGACTTCCTTGTCGGCGGGGGGCGCGTCGACGAGAAGGCGGCCCGGGACGCCGAGCGCGGTTGCGAAACGCTCCGAAATTTCGCGCAATTCGGAGTAAGGGCGCCCGGCCAAACGCGGGTAAAGGGCCGGTTCCTCCATAACGCTGAACTGCCGAACGCGCTTGAAAAGGCGACGCTCCGGCCCGAAAAGCCCGAGAAGGAGGCGGCGAGCGTCGCGACGTCGGGCGTCGGCGGGGGAAAAGGGCGAGGTTTCGTTATTAAAATCGGAAAAGTCGTTAAAACCGGCGTCGTCGAGCGGCGCGTCGACGGGAAACGAGGCGGTTTCGGTAAAACAAGCGGCGTTTGCGGCGTCGGTTGGTCGCGGCGCCGACGGCGAGTTTGCCGGTTGGGTAAGGCGGAGGAGATAGGCGGCGATTTCCGCGTCGGAGAGGCGACGAAAGTCGGCGATTAAGCGCTCCGTCGGGACGTCTTGCGCGATTAAATCGACGGCGCGTTGGAACATAACGGTCGCCGCTCGCGACGCGTGATGCCAATAAACTTCGCTGAACATAACGTATCGAGCGAAAACCATCAGCTCGGCGGCGGTTTTGCCTTTTGTCGAGATCGCGATTCCGTCGCCGCGCTCGTTGAGGCAAACGCTCCCGATAAGTCGCTCGACGTCGTAATTTTTGCCGTAAGGGACGCCCGCCGCGCAACTGTCGCGGAGGAGATAATCGGTTTTGTCGACGTCGATCGGGCCGGAAAGAACGCTCGCGAGGAGGCGGAAAACGGTCGAACGGCGGGAAAATTCGGCGTCGGAGTCGTCCGGACGGCGCGTCGGCGGGGTCTTGCTCAAAACGGCGCAAACGTCGGCGGGGTCGACGTTCCAATCGGCGCGAATCGTCGGCGCCAACTCGCCGAGCAGGTAAGAGGCGGCGGCCTCTTCGTGCGGGACGAGTCCGGGAAGTTTGAGGTCTTCGAGGAGATGGCAAAAGGGGAAATGACCGACGTCGTGCAGGAGCGCGGCGAGGATCAAAATCTCCGCTTCCTCCGCTCGAACGAGGGCCGCGAACCGCTCGTCGTGCGCGAGTCGTTTTAATATTAATAGGGCGACCCGATAAACGCCGAGGGAGTGTTCGAACCGGGTATGCGTCGCGCCCGGATAAACGAGGCGGACGAAACCGAGTTGCGAAACGCGGCTCAAACGCCGGAAGACGCGGGAGTCGACGAGGCGGCGAACGCGCGGCGTCAGCGGAACGTCGAGTTCCGGCGGAATCCGAACGAGGGACGAACGAGCGTCGAGCCCGACGATTTCGGGGATTAACAGGAGGCGGCGGACGTCGAAATCGGGCATTGGACGTTAAAATGGGGGGATTGGGTGAAGTTGGGGTCGCGGAGCGCGGGCGCGGCGTCAATCGTCGTCGGAGTCGTCCGAATCGTCGCCGACGGTCGGGGACGGGAAAGCGGGACGGCGGGCGCTCGGACGCGGCGGTTTGATTTCGGTCAATTCCGCGTCGAACAATTCGCGAAGCTCGACGACGGCTTCGTTTTGAACGAGTTGGCGATAAAGGTCGCGAACGCCGGGCGCGGCGTCGTCGGGGCGGCGCTCCGAGCGCGAGGAGCGACCGCCGAATTCCGCGCCGTTGGAACGGGAGAACCCGTCGCCGACGCGATTCGCTCTAAAGGAGTCGCGACCGTCGGAAGGGGCGAGAACGTCCGCGTCTGTTTTCGACGGGTCGAGCAAACAGCGAACCGACGCGGGGGCGCCGAGGCGTTGGGCGAGCGACGCGCCGATTTTTTCTTTTTCGCGTTCGCAATACTCGCGTTCTTGACGTTTGGAGGCCGGGAAGGAGACGAGGAAGACGTTCGGCGCTTCGGTCGCGACCGAGCAAAACGTCGCCGCTTGAGTCGGCAAAATACAACCGAGCCCGCGCGTCGCGTCGAGCCAAGCGGCGGCGAGTTCTTTCGAAGAAAGGGCGAGCCAAGGGGCGTCGGCGTTCGAATCGGAGACCGTTTTGTCGTTTGCGTCGCGATTTTGCGTCGGCGGATTTTCTTCTGCTTTTTCGTTGCGATAAGTCGGGCGCGACGGAAGAGGCCGACCGACGAGCGGGGGCGCTTGGAAAGAACGCGGCGGTTCGGCGACCGAGGACGGCTTGCGTCGCGGCGGAAGAAGTTCGTCCGGCAAAACGACTTCCGTTTCGAAGGAGCCGTCGTCGGCGAGAAAATACGGGGGTTCTTCGTCGACCGGCGGCGCGTCCGGCGTCGACGTCGGGGCGGCGCCGCGGACGCTTGGAATTGGAATCGAGACCGAGCGGGG
>JAFSFF010000541.1 GCA_017435375.1 Thermoguttaceae bacterium | reverse complement strand
TCGATACCGCAGGAGAGGCGAATCAAGTCCGCGCCGACGCCGCACGCTTCCAGCTCCGCTTCCGAAAGTTGACGGTGCGTCGCGTTCGCCGGGTGAAGAACGCAAGTGCGAGCGTCCGCGACGTGCGTCGCGATCTGCGCGATTTGCAGTTTCGACATAAAAACTTCCGCCGCGTCGCGACCGCCGACGAGACCAAACGACACGACGCCGCAAGTTCCGTTCGGCATATATTTTTGCGCTAACTCGTAATACGGGCTACTTTTAAGTCCGGCGTAATTGACCCAGGCGACTTCTTGTCGCGATTCCAAAAATTCGGCGACCTTTTGCGCGTTTTCGCAGTGTCGCTTCATCCGCAAGTGGAGCGATTCGAGCCCGAAGTTCAGCAAAAACGCGTTCATCGGAGCGGGGGAGGCGCCGAAGTCGCGCATCAGTTGAGCGACGCACTTCGTAATAAACGCGCCGCCTTGGCCGAATTTCTCGGTGTAAACGATTCCGTGATAACTCGCGTCCGGAGTCGTGAGTCCCGGGAATTTATCGCTTTGCGCCGTCCAGTCGAACTTGCCGGAGTCGACGATCGCGCCGCCGACCTGCGAACCGTGCCCGTCCATATACTTCGTCGTCGAGTGCGTAACAATATCGGCGCCCCATTCGAACGGTCGGCAGTTGACCGGCGTCGGGAACGTGTTGTCGATAATGAGCGGAACCCCGTGCGAATGCGCGACTTGCGCGAAGCGTTCAATGTCGAGAACGGCGAGCGCCGGGTTCGCGACCGTTTCGCCGAAGACCGCTTTCGTGTTCGGACGGAACGCCGCTTCGAGCTCTTCGTCGGAGCAGTCCGGCTTCACGAACGTGAACTCGATTCCCATACGCTTCATCGTAACGGCGAAGAGGTTGAAGGTGCCGCCGTAAATCGCCGACGACGCGACGACGTGGTCGCCGGCGGAGCAAATATTGAAGACCGCGAAGAAGTTCGCCGCTTGGCCGGACGACGTAAGCATCGCCGCCGTACCGCCTTCCAGCTCGCAAATCTTCGCCGCGACCGTGTCGGCGGTCGGATTCTGCAGGCGCGAATAGAAGTAGCCGGACGCCTCCAAATCGAAGAGTTTGCCCATCGCGGCGCTCGATTCGTAGCGGAAGGTCGTGCTTTGAATGATCGGAATTTGGCGCGGCTCGCCGTTTTGCGGGCGGTAACCGGCTTGAACGCATTTCGTGCCGATTTGGGTCATCGGAGGCTCCTTTCGTCGAGTCCGGCGAACGTTAGTGTTGCGATAAAATAGGTTGCGACGCGTTGAAAAACGCTTCGGCGAAAAAAGATCGTCGCGAAATTTTTTTGCGAAAACGTTTGCGAACGGCGGCGCGATTTGGTATAATGGAGGCGCGTCGGCGTCGGAGCGTCGGCGAGTCCATTTGCTCGATATTATACGGCGTCCGCGCGACGCCAAAAGGGGGACGCAATGAATTTTTCTCGATTTTTTGCCAAAAACGGTCGCGACGGCGCCGCTTTTCGGAGTTTTTCGCGGCGGACGGCTTGGGCGGTCGCGTTGACGTTGGCGACGACGGCGGTTTGCGCGACGTCGCTTAGCGCCGCCGAGACGGAAAAAGACGCGATTTTTAAGCGAGCCGAGGCGGTCGCGCCGCTCCTCGAAGACGGAACATCGAAAGTCGCAAACCTCGGCGATCGCGAACGTTGGGATTTGTTGGCGTCGACAAACTCCGGCAAACAAACGATTAAGAACGCCGAAAGCGCGTTGAAACAAAAGTCGCCCGCGCTTCCGGAAGAGCTTTATAAGGAGTATTACCGCAACGGGAATCGGTCGAATTATCAGCGCGAATACGGTCGCTTAACCCGACGAATGACAACGTTTGCGCTGGCCGAAGCCTTGGAAAATAAAGGCCGCTTCGTCGAGGCGCTCGACGCGACGCTCGTCGAATTTTGCGCGCTCCGCTCCTGGGTTCTGCCCGCGCACGACCACGGCGCCGAAATTTACGACGGCAAAGCGATTTACAGCGACCTCGGCTCGACCCTCGCCGCCGCCGAAGCCGCGATCGCCGTCAATTTGCACCGCGACAAGTTGAAGCCGGAAACGGTTGCGACGACGATTAGCGAAATTGAGAAGCGAATCTTAAAGCCTTACGAGGATTCGGTTTTAGTGAAGTCTCATAAGCGGATGTGGTGGATTCGCACCGAAAATAACTGGAGCGCCGTCTGTCACGCCGGAACGGTCGCCGCCGCGCTGAACGTCGTCGAGTCGAAAGAGCGTCGCGCGTTTTTTGTCGCCGCCGCCGATTACTTCTCGGAAACGAAGTTTATGAAAGGATTTACGAACGACGGTTACTGTTCCGAAGGGCTCGGGTATTGGAATTACGGCTTCGGCAATTACTTGCTTTTAGGCGCGACGGTTCGTAATGCGACCGGAGGCAAGCTCGATCTCTTTAGATTTTCGAAGATACGCGCCATTCTCGATTACGCGCCGACGATTGAAATTACCGACGGGCAGTTTATCGCCTTCGCCGACTGTTCGCTTTCCGCGCGTCCGTCGCCGATTTACGTCGGTTATTTAAGTCGTTTGAAGGGATACGGTTACGTCGAGGCGGAGAAACGCGGGCTCGACGCGAATTTCGCGCTCGGCGACTTGCTTCAAACGACGGCGTTCGGCTTTGACAAAGACGTCGTCTTCCCGAAAAAAGACGCAAGCGACGACGTTAACGCTAACGCCGATAACGCTTTGCCGATTCGAACCGACTTCCCGGACGCCGGCGTCTTGATTTGCCGTCCGAATCCGAACGCGACCGGAAAATACTTCGCGCTGGGACTTAAAGCCGGGCATAACGCGGAGTTACACAATCATAACGACGTCGGGTCGTACTCGCTGATTCTCGGCGAAAAGGGCGCGAAACCGGGGACGAGCGCGTTTATCGTTCGCGACCCGGGCGGCGAAACCTATACGGCGCGGACGTTTAGCTCGCGGCGGTACGAGGGCCAGCT
>JAFSFF010000540.1 GCA_017435375.1 Thermoguttaceae bacterium | reverse complement strand
TAATCCCTACAAAAATTTTTCCGACCAAGTTCATGAGGCAACGTCTCCTTTAACCGAAAGAACCTGCGTTCTGTCGCTCTTATTTATCTTGACGCTAAAAGTTGCGATTTCGACTTCGTTGTTCGTTCGTTTCCGCCGCCGAGGGGGCGAGGGGCGATTTTGCGAAACGCCGCCGAGGAAAAAACGCTTCTTCAGTATAACCCGATTCCCGTCGTTTTTGAAGGACTTTGCGCCAAATAACGCCAATTTTTTCAAAACGTCCGACGGTCGCGCGAGTTTTGCCGATTTTAACGCCGCGCGACGAAGGAACGTTCGTCGTTCGACGGAAGCGGTTTACCCGATACTATTTTAACGTTAAAACGGCTCTTTCGCTAGGAAAAGTTTCCTTGAAACGCGCGTTTTTTCGTTTTTTTTAGCGAACGCGCGTTCCCTTGTCGTTAGAATCGTTTTATTCGTTACCGCGAGGCGGCGATTTCGACGTCGTCGAGCTAATCGAGGGGGAGGAATTCGATCTTCGTCGTCGAGCCGTCGACGGCGGCGCGGGCGGTTAGGTTCGCTTTTCCTACGCAAACGTCGAGCGACGAAACGTGAACGTGCCCGGTAAAGACGCCGACGAGGTTCGGCGCGGCTAAAACGTCGCGACGGAAGGCGAACGTAGTTTCGGAGTGCCCGGCTTCCGGCCAACGCTCGCGGCGTTCGATCTTCCAACCGCCGTCGGACGCGGCGCCCCATTTCGGATGTCCGACGCCGTAACCGACGCCGCGACCCGGCGCGTAAAGCGGAATGTGCATAAAGAGCGCGGTCGGGAGGCCGGCGGCGAGTTCGCGGCGAACGAAATCGAGCTGTTCGGGCAAAATCTCGTACGTCGAGTCGTCGACGAGGAGGAGTTTAACGCCCTTGACGTCGACGGAGTAGGCGAGCGCGTCGGCGTCTTTGGGGTAGAGCGGCGCGAGGATTTTCGACGTCCATTCGGCGCGCAGGGCGGCGGAGGAACCGGGGAGTCCTTCGAAATGCCAGTCGTGATTCCCCGCGATATAATAATAAGGAACGCCGGTCGCGCCGAGGTTTTCGAGGAGGAAATCGACGCCCGCCGCCGACGGGAAGCTGACGATGTCGCCGGTGAGGACGACCGCGTCGTATTTTTCCGGCGAAACGTCGGCGAGAATTTTTTTCAGCTCGTCGATCGGGTTCGTGTCGGCGCCGGTTTTAAAGTGTTTCGTTTTGTTGTACGCCGCCGCCATTCGTTTCGAGTAATCGCGGTAATCGGCGCCGCGCTCGTCGTCGAGGAAGAGGTGCGTATCGGAAATTTGCAGGACGCGAACCGGTTCGGCGATCGCTTTCGAGTAAATTTTGACGTCGGCGCCGGTCAGCGCGAAGCTCGTTTCCGGAAAGGTTTGCGGAGCGGCGGGGGCGGCGTCGGCGGCGAACGCGGTCGGGGCGACGGTCGCCGTTAAAGCGGTTCCGAGCGAGGCGCCGAAGAAGCCGCGTCGGGTAAATTGCGAGTTTTGAGGCGTCGGCATAGGTTGCGTCCTTTGTGAAAAACGGTAAAACGGGGAGAATGTAACGACGCGACGCGCGCTCGCCGACGTCGCGCTCCGATAATAACGGCAAACGGGGCGAAACGCGGCGAGTTTAACGGCGGCGGTCAGTCTTTTTCGTTGAACTTCGCTTGGTCGACGAGCGCGAACTCTTTTTTGAGCGTTTCTTTGGAGTCGTAAAAACGGACGTGATCCCAAGGCAGCTCCGCGTCGAGCGAATACGCCGTATGCGCGATCTTTTCGCGGTCGATTCCGCATTCGGCGACGGCGGCGTCCCAAAGCTCCGGCTTGAAATATTCGCGCCACGCGTCGAGTCGGGCTCCGGCGCGCCAAGCGGCTTCGACGACGGCGCCGACCCGACGGTCGCCCCGCGTCATCAAGCCTTCGAGAAGACTCGTGTTCAGGTCGTGATACTTCAAATCGACCGAGCGTTCGCGCCGCGTTTGACGGAGCGTTCGGTGCGCTTCCTCGAAGTAAGGACGGGTTTGCATCGGCGCCCATTGGAGCGCGGTGTGCGGTTTCGGGACGAAATTCGAAACGTTCGCGACGACTTGCGCGAACTTTCCGCGAACCTCCTTGCCGAGTCGGCAAACGTCGTTCGAAAGCGCGACGATCCCGGTAAGGTCGTCTTCCGTTTCATACGGAAAACCGCACATAAAATACATTTTAACGCGAGAAAATCCGTTTTCAAACGCCGCGCGGCAGCCGGAGAAGAGGTCGTCGTTTGTAACGCGCTTGGCGATGCGGCGGCGCATTTCGTCGCGAGCGGCTTCCGGAGCGACCGTTAAACTTGACGAACGCTCGGTCGTAAGACCTTGAACGACGGAACTTAGCTGGTGATTAACGCGAAGACTCGGAACGGAGAGCGAAATCCCGCGCGGACAAACCGCTTCGCGAATCCGTTGGAGCGCCTCTTCAAATTTCGGGTATTCGCTCGACGACAGCGAAAGGAGCGTCGCTTCGTCGAACCCGGTCGAGGCGCAGGCGGCGAGAATCGACTCGGTAATCTGCTCGACGGAGCGGTAACGGAGCGGACGCTTGAGCCGCGTGCTTTGGCAGAAGCGGCATTTTTGCGGACAACCGCGCATAATCTCGAGCGAAACGCGGTCTTGGACGCTTTCGACGAGCGCGAGAAGCGGACGTTTCGGCGGCGGGAAAGCGTTCAAATCGCGAACGACCGCCGCGTCGATATATTCCGGGACGCCGTCGGCGTTCGGGCGGGGACGCCGCGCTCGGCCGGTTTCGTCGAACGAAACGTCGTAAAACTCCGGAACGTAAGCGTTCGGGAATTCGCGGGCGATTTGGAGAAGCGCGTCGCGCCGGAGCGCTTTCGAGGTCGCGTCCGGGTCGCCGCCGGCGGCCAAATACGAGGACGCGTCGCGGCGGACGGCGCCGTTTTTCGCGTCGAAGGCCCGTTTGACGCCGAGTTGCGCGCGGAGTTCGGCCCAACGTTCGAGGAGCGCCGGGAGCGTTTCTTCGCCGTCGCCGATCAAGAAAACGTCGACGAAATCGGACATAACCTCCGGCGACGCGGCGGCGGGGCCTCCGGCGACGACGAGCGGAACTTCGAGCGAACGGTCGACGCGCCGAAGCGGGACGCCGGCGAGGTCGAGCATTGTCAAAACGTTCGTGTAACAAAGCTCGTACTGGAGCGTAAAACCGAGGAGATCGAACGCGGCGAGCGGGGTAAAGGTTTCGAGCGAATAAATCGGGAGGTTCGCGTTTCGGAGGATCGCCTCCATATCGGGGCCGGGGCAGAAGGCGCGCTCGCAAGCGAGGTCTTCGCGACCGTTGACGACGTCGTAAAGAACCGACAGCGCGACGTTCGACATCCCGATCGAATAAACGTCCGGAAAACAGAAGCACATCCGCGCTTTCACCGAGTCGGCGGGTTTGACGATTTGACCGACTTCGCCGCCGATGTATTGACCGGGGAGGCGAACGTCCGGGAGAAGTAGGCTTTCGATAGAGCGTCGAAGTTCCGCGTCGAAAAAGTAGGGCGTCGTCATTATTAATTAATATAAGGGGGAGCGTTGGGACGGAAGGCGCCGCGCTTCGGAGCCCGACCGCTTGCCGCTCGACGTTGGCGCTTTCCGAAAAGAAAAACGCGAAGTTGCGAGGGTGTAAAGTCGGCGAAATCGGCAAAGTCGACCGATTTTGACTCGAAAACGCGGCGTTTCGGCGGTTTATCGACCGTCGAGAACGTTTCGCTCTCCATTATAACCCGGAACGCGCCGAATTTCAAGCGGGCCGGGCGGCGCTTTCCGATTTTATCGATTCGACGCGGGAAATTGACGACGCGACGGGGGCGGCGTCGGCGATTTGGACGCGTCGCGGCGGGAAGCGAGGGAAGCGGCGCGGTCGGCGTAATTGACGTTGAGAGAAGCGGCGACGGGAGCGACGACGTTTGAGGGGGTTGGCGAATTTTCGGGAGCGGCGGCGTTTGAGGGGATTGGCGAATTTTCGGGAGCGGCGTTGTTTAAGCGGTTTGGCG
>JAFSFF010000539.1 GCA_017435375.1 Thermoguttaceae bacterium | reverse complement strand
GTACGCGCGCATAACCGCCGTCATACCGCCGCCGCCCTCCCCCGGGGTCGATCGCCGCTCGAAACCGACGTCCAACCGACGTTAATCCAAAATTGTCCCAAAAAGAAAAAGAGGAGGCCGACGAGCTTCCTCTTTTTTTTTGCGTTTCTTGCGTTCGAACGGCCAAACCGCCCGGTCGCGCCGCTTTCCTTCCAAAGTCCAAAAAGCGGGAAACGCCGGCAAATCGACGTTTCCCGCTTCCCGTTCCCAAGCCGACGCTTGCCGCGTCTTTCCTATTTCGCGCAATTTATCAAACGTCGGTCAGTCCGCCGCGAATCGCGGTTCGATTTGTTCGAACTCGACCTTTTTTTCGCCCCCGGCGACGGTCGCCGCTCCTTTCAACGTCGCCGCGTCGGTCGACGCCGGAACGAAGCGGACGGCCAGGTCAAACGTCGCCGCGAGCGCGCCCCCTTCGCCGCTCTTCCGGCCTTTATGTTCGTTCGCCAATTCCGCCGCGAACGTTTCGAGCGTCAATTCTTGCGTCGGATCCATCCAGCAAACCGGCGTTTTCCGCTCGACGACGCAAAGCGTTTGCGCCAAACCGTCGGCAAAATCCTCCCATTTCCTCCATTTCCCCACCCCTGGAAACGCCGTTTCGTTCCCGACGACGACCGAATACGTCGTTTCGGTAATCGGCGCCCCGTTCGGGAGCGCGGCGACGCGGCTCGGGCAAGCGAACGGCGAAACCGGCAAGGAGTGAAACCGCGAATTATGTTCGCTGTCCCAAGGTTCGTCGAGTCGAATTTCTCGGTAAAGCGGCGAACTTTCGAGATACGGCAAAATCAAAACGCGCCAAGAATGGAGCGGCCGCCCCGCTTCGTCGACCGTATACGCCGGAGGCAAAACGCCGTTCGCGTCGCAATAAGCCCGCATCGCGACCGCGATCATTTTTAACTTGACCGCGCAATTCGCCCGCCGCCAAGCCTCGCGCCCCCCTTGAATCGCCGCCCAAAGCGCCGCGACCGCCAACGCCGTCAAAAGAACGCCCAAAACGCCCCCGACGCCGACCGCCCGTTTCGCCCCGTTCGGGTTGTTCGCCCCGTTCGCGCCGCCGTCGAGCGGAAACGCGTTCTCTTTCGACCGTTCGTTCATCTTGTTCTCCTTTCCGTCTCCGCCGTTAAAACTCCGGCGTCTCTTCGCCCCCCGCGACGGTCGCCCAAGCGTTCAGCGTCGCCGCGTCGGTCGTCGACGGAAGGAAACGGACGCAACCGTCGAAAAACGCCGCGTTAAAGCCCGCCTTATGTCCGCTTCCGACTTCCGCCGCGAGCGTTTCGAGCGTCAATTCTCGCGTCGGCTCCATCCAGCAAACCGGCGTCTTCCGCTCGACGACGCAAAGCGTCCGCAAAAGACCGTCGGCAAAATCTTCCCATTTTCGCCAATTCCCCGGGCCCGGAAACGCCGTTTCGTCCCCGACGACGACCGAACACGTCGTTTCGGCGACCGGCGCTCCGTCCGCCTCCGTCGCGACGCCAAAACTCGGGCAAACGAAAACGTCGGGCGCTCGGGAATGAAATCGCGCGTTCCACTCGCTATCCCAAGGCTCGTCGAGCCGGATTTGCTCGTAAAGCGCCGCCGCTTCTTCTCCGAGATACGGCAAAATCAAAACGCGCCAAGAATGAAGCGGGCGCCCTTCCGCGTCGACGGTATACGCCGGAGGCAAAACCTCGTTCAAGTCGCCGTATATTTGAACGCCCAACGCGACCTTTTCCAAGTTGTTCGCGCAGATCGTCCGCCGTCCCCGTTCGCTTTCGAGGAGAACCCGCCGTCCCCAGTCGCTCGCGAGCAAAGCCCGTCGCGCCGTTTCCAGTCCGACAAAACGGAACCCGAGCGCGACGCAAATAAGGAGAACGCAACAAACGCCCCCGACGACCGCGCAACCGCTCCGCCTCTTCTTTTGCGCCGTCGAGTCGGCGTTCTCCGACGCCGGTTCCGCTCCCGACGTCGGCGAAACGTCGAGTCCGAGCGCGTCGGCGAGCGCCGGAACGTCCGCCGCCGACTTCCAAGTTTCGCCGTCGTTCGAAACTTGCGTCGACGCTCCGATTTCGCCCCGCCGCGCCGCGTCGATTAAGTCGGCCAACGTCGACGGTTCGCTCGTCGCCCCTTGCGCGTTTTGCCAAAACCAGTTCTTCATCTTATTTCCCTTAATCGTTAAACTCCCAATTAGCGCCGCCGACGCGGACGTTCCATTTCCCTCTTCTCGCTCGTCGTTAAAATCGTTAAAATCAAACGCCTCAACCGCGACATTCCGTCGCTTATCGTTTCTTTTTATCGCGCCGACGTTTGCAAGTCAAGTCGCGCCGCCGATTTCCGCCGGAGTTTTCCCCAAAAAAAAGCGGAAAACGTCGTTAAAACCAACGTTTCCCGCAATCTCGCCGCGCCCTTCAAATTTTGCCGCGTTTCTCTATTCTTCTTTGTTTCGCTATTCCTCTTTCGTTGCGCCGTTCGACGGCTCGCCGTCGGCGCGTTCGTTCTCGCCCTTATTTATATAAGCCCCGCGACCGCCAAAAGCGATACCCCCCCCCAATTTCTCCCCAAAATCAAAAATGTCGCGCCGCCTTTCCTTTCCGCCGTCGCTTCGCGAACGCCCCGCCTCCGCGCCCCGTCGCCGATCGATCGCCGCCTCAGAAACGCCGCGTTCTCCCCCCGACTTGCCCGACGCGAAAAAAGCGCTAAAATAGAGGAAATCTAACGGATAACAACGCAAAAAACGCCGCGCGTTTCTCGTTTCGCGGCGCCGACGAAGCCGACGACTTCGCCGATTTTAACGATGGAAAGGAACCAGACGATGCAACGCTCTTACACGCTCGACGAATTGGCGAAATTCCTCCGCCGTCAACCGAAACAACTGCAAAAACTCGCCGAAAACGGAACGCTCAAAGGTCGCAAAGTCCAAGGCGACTG
>JAFSFF010000538.1 GCA_017435375.1 Thermoguttaceae bacterium | reverse complement strand
GTAGGCTTCCGCCCACCAACCGTCGAGGATGGAGAAGTTGAGCGCGCCGTTGAGGACGACCTTTTGGCCGCTCGTTCCGGACGCTTCGAGCGGACGACGCGGGTTGTTGAGCCACACGTCGACGCCTTGCACCAAGCGGCGCCCGACGTTGATGTCGTAGTCTTCGAGGAAGACGATGCGCTTCGAGAACTTCGGATTGCGTTGGAGCGCGATGACGCGGCGAATGACCGCTTTGCCGAGGTCGTCGGCCGGGTGCGCTTTACCGGCGAAAACGAATTGCACCGGGCGTTCCGGGTTGTTGACGATGCGGTCGAGGCGCTCTTCGTCTTGGACGACGAGGTAAGCGCGCTTGTACTCGGCGAAGCGACGGGCGAAACCGATCGTCAGCGCTTCCGGATCGAGAATCGTTCGCGCTTGGGCGATCGCGTCCGCGTCGGCGCCGACGCGTTCGAGTTGGCGAACGGTGCGGCGGCGGGCGAAGTCGACGAGTTGCGTTTTGAGGGCGCAGTGCGTTTCCCAAAGTTCGCCCGAGTCGACGTCGTAAACTTGCGACCAAACTTCCGGGTCGATCGATTCTTCGGTCCAACCCGGAATCGTGCGTTCGAAGAGCGTCTTCATTTGCGGCGCCATCCACGTCGGAACGTGAACGCCGTTGGTGATGTGCCCGATCGGCGTTTCTTCTTCGGTTTTGTCCGGCCAGAGCGAACGCCACATACGACGGCTGACGACGCCGTGCAACGAGCTGACGCCGTTGGCGTAGCGCGAGAGTTTCAGACCGAGAACGGTCATGCAGAACTCTTCGTTTTCGTCGAGCGGGTTTTTGCGGCCGAGCGCGAGGAATTCTTGTTCCGTCAAGCCGAGTTTTTCGCGCAGCGGAGCGAGGTGTTCGTCGACGAGGGCCGGGTCGAAGTAGTCGTGGCCGGCTTCGACCGGGGTGTGCGTCGTGAAGACGGTTTGTTGCGCGACGTCGGCGACCGCCGCTTCGAACGTCATGCCGCAATCTTCCATCTTTTGACGAACGGCTTCGAGCGTCGCGAAGGAGTTGTGCCCTTCGTTGAGGTGGTAGACGCCCGGCGAAATCCCGAGAGCGCGCAACGCTTTGACGCCGCCGATACCGCAGACGATTTCTTGGCGAATGCGGGTGCGTTTGTTCCCGCCGTACAAGCGGCTCGTCAGTTCGCGGTCTTCTTGCGAGTTCGCTTCGAGGTCGGTGTCGAGGAGGTAAAGGTCGACGCGACCGACGCGGAGGCGACGGACTTTCGCGTAAATCGGGCCGGTCTTCGTTTCGACTTCGACGATAATCTTGTTGCCGTCGGCGTCGAGGGCCGGTTCGAACGGAAGGTATTCGACTTTCGTGTCGACGTAATTTTCGGCTTGCCCGCCGGTTTCGTCGATCAGTTGCTTGAAGTAGCCTTGGTCGTAGAAAAGACCGATCGCGACGAGCGGAACGCCGAGGCCGCTGGCGCTCTTGACGTGGTCGCCGGCCAAAACGCCGAGACCGCCGGAGTAAATCGGAACCGATTCGTGGAGGCCGAACTCGAGCGAGAAGTAAGCGACCGGGCGCGAGCCGAGGACGCCGGCGTTTTGGCGCGCCCACATCGGACGTTCCGAAACGTATTTCTTAAGGCGACGGTACGCCATATCGATACGCGTGTGGAGCGTCAGCTCGAGAACGCGGCTTTCGAATTGTTCCGGCGTGTATTCGCGCAGCAACGCGATCGGGTTGTGGCCGAGGTCGCGCCAGCGAATCGGGTCGAGAAGTTGGAAAATTTCGACGACTTCCGGATGCCAGCTCCACCAAAGGTTATGCGCAATTTCGACGCACTTCTGGTAAGCCGTCAGGCTGCCGTCGCGGAACGACGGGGTCGTTTCGGTCATATTGTTCTCCTAAAGATTAAGGGAATACGGTTGCGAACGCGCCGGAAACGGAGCGGCGAACGGCGTCGGAGGACGGCGACCGCGCGGTTCCAATTTTTTTGCGTCGTTTTTCTTAATAAAATAGCGCGGAGCGTTGCGGGCGTTGCGAGCGCGCAGATTTTTCGTTCTTTCCGCGGGCGCTCGTCGGACTGAAACGCAAAACGATTTTTCGGACGACGCGGCGCGTCGAGCGTGAAGTCTCGAACCTCTTTATTTTGACAAATTTTTCGTCTTTTGTAAAGCGCCGCTTCCCCTCTTTAAATCGCCTTTTTAGAAAATTTTTTTAATTTTTTAAATTTTTCTTCGCGTTCTTCCACAATTTATAAAAACGCGAAAAAGTGTGAACTTGAGAGCGGGGACGAGGGTCGGTTTTTGAACGCGAAACGGCGAACGGCGCCGAAATTGCATAACGAGACGAGACGCGAAGAAACGCCGTCCAAATTGTAGAAAACCGCGAAAATAGGAGAAATGTTGCGGTCGGTGAAAATGAGGTGAATAAGAAGGGTGGAAAAGCGACGCAAAAAGAAGGGACTCGGTTAAGTCGCGCTTCGGCGAAATTAGGTTTTTTTTGCGAAAAGTCGTCGGAAAGTCGTTGATTTTCAAAATACTTGCGGTTATAATTGCGAGGGTAGAGACGAAAACGGCGGCGTCCCGCTTCTCGGACGGAGGCGTCGACCGATCGATTCCGTTTACAGAAAGAAGCAGTACAATGAAAAAATCGGTTATTGTCGCCGCTTTGACTTGCGGCGCGTTGGCGACGATCGCGGCGGACGCGACGTTCGCTCAATCGTTGTTTGGCCGTCGTCTTCTCCTTCGTCGCGCGACTCCTTGCGTCGCCGTCGAAACGTCGTGCGCTTGCGACCAATGCGCCTGCGCTCCGTGCGCCGCCGTCGAAGAAGCCGCTCAACCCGAAGTTAAGAAAGCCGAAGCTATGAAAGCGTCGTTCTCCGTCGCCGAATTTGGTAAAACGAAAGAGGGCGAAAACGTCCAAGTCTTCACGCTGACGAACGCGAACGGCGTGAACGCGAAAATTTTGGACTTCGGCGGCGTCCTTTACGAAATGAACGTCCCGGACAAAGACGGGAACCTCGGCAACGTTTCCTGCAACTACCCGACGATTCCGGAATACCAAGACGTTCGCCCGTACTTCGGTTCGCTCGTCGGTCGTTACGGCAACCGCATCGCCAAGGGTAAATTCACCCTCGACGGCGTCGAATACAGCGTCCCGGTCAACAACGGCGAAAACGCGCTCCACGGCGGTTTGAAAGGCTTCGACCAAGTGATCTGGGCCGCGACCCCCGCCGCCGACGAAAACGGCGCCTCGCTGACGCTCAAATACACGGCGAAAGACGGCGAAGAAGGTTACCCGGGTAATCTCGCCGTCGTCGTCGTTTACACGCTCGGCAACGACAACACCCTCAAAATCGATTACGCCGCGACGACCGACAAAGCGACCCCGATCAACCTCACGAACCACACGTTCTGGAACCTCGGCGGCGCGACCTCCGGCACGATTCGCGATCATATCCTCCAACTGAACGCCTCGCGCTACCTCCCGACCGACGCCGGCCTCATCCCGACCGGCGAAGTCGCGTCCGTCGAAGGCACTCCGCTCGACTTCCGCAAGGCGAAGCCGATCGGCCAAGACATCGACAAAGTTACGGAAGAACAATTCAACGGCGGTTACGACCACTGCATCGTTCTCGACCAAGCGAAACCGGGCGAAATGGGCCTCTGCGCGATCGCGAAAGACCCGAAAACCGGGCGCGTGATGAAGATCGAAACGACCGAGCCGGCCGTCCAGTTCTACAGCGGCAACTTCCTCGACGGTTCGACGAAAGTCGGCGATTACGTTTACGCGAAGCACACCGCGTTCTGCCTCGAAACGCAACACTACCCGAACTCCCCGAACCAACCGGAGTTCCCGTCGACGATTCTGAAACCGGGCGAAACCTACCGCCACACCACGGTTCACACGTTCACCGTCGAAAAGTAGTCGACGATTTTCGCTCGTCGGGCGCGTTTTAACGGCGCGTCCGACGCGTTGAATCGATTCGAAACGAAAAAAAACGATAAAAAAAGGAAAATTTCGCGTTTTTCGACTGTTATTTTCCGACGTTTTTTGATACAATTCGTTTCGACGAAAACGACGGGGCGGCGCGCGATTTTTTTCGCCGCTCGCGCCGGGCGTTCGACGTCGAGGCGTTTCCGTTTTCGCCTTGGGCGCGAAACGGGGCGATTCGACCTTATACAAACGAAAGTTTCACCCTTAGCCGTACGGGGAAAAAATTATGGCCTTATTTGAACTCGAAACTCCCGCTCACATCGTCATCGCCTGGGCCGACAGCGAAGAAGGCGCCAAAGCCGTCTTGCGCGAAAACTACCCGACCGAAGAAGCGATTCGCGTTACGAAGCGCCCGCGCGACGCGTGGGTCATTTCGAAAGCCGCGCTCGGCATCACCGGCAACGGCGCCGAAGTTTCCGACGTCGCTCGCGAATGCCTCGCGAAAGCCTCGGGCGATAAACTGCACGCGATTCGTTTGTTTATGAACGAAACCGGCGTCGACCTCGAAAAAGCGCGCAAAACGATCGAATCGAACATCGTTTACGGTTGGTGATTCGCCGCTTCGTCGTTTCGACGTAACGATATAACGACAAAACGCGTCGGTTCCGCTCGCTTAACTCGAACTTCTTTCAACGGCGGGGCGGTTTGCCGACGCGGACGATCGAACCGTAAAGCGCGCTCGATTTTCTATCGGCCTTTTATGTCGAGCGCGCCGGTTCGGCGTTTAACGTGTTTCTGGCGAACGGACGGCGATTTTTTTTCGTCGCGTCGAGTCCGTTAATTTTTTTGTCGCGTTTTACCGAAAATAGCGAAAACTTCCGATAAACAATTTTCTCGTCGCCGCGCGACGCGAACCGCCGAAAGAAAAGTCGACTCGAACGGTAGGGTCGGCGCCGGGCGAACGACGCGGGCGAACAAAAGGAAAAACGAATGAAAAACACGACTTTGAAACGTTGGCGCAACGTCGTCGCGGCGTTGGTCGTCGGCGCTCTTTCCGCGTCGTCGGCGTTCGCGCAAGACGCGGCGCTCAAGAGCGAACACGGCGCGACGCCGGAGCCGATTCAAGAGGCCGTTCTCGACAAGCTGCTCGAAGGCGTCGACGTTTGCGCTCCGCCGAAGGGCGTCGACGAAGAATACTGGGCGTCGCTCATTCCCGAAGGAAACGAAATCACGCCGGAACGTTTCGCGCTCGGAAAGAAACTTTACTTTGAGCGTCGCCTTTCCAGCGACGGCACCGTCTCTTGCGCCACCTGCCACGACATTAAGCGCGGATTTGGCGACGCGCGAGCGACTTCGGAAGGCGTCGGCGATCAAATTGGGAATCGCAACGCGCCGCCGACTTTTAACGTTACGTTCCTGCACACGATGTTCTGGGACGGGCGTTCTCCGACGGTCGAACACCAAGCGATGCAGCCGATCGTCAACCCGATCGAAATGGGGATGCCTCTCGATCCGGAAAAAATTATCGCGGGCATTAAAGACGACCCGGAATACAAAGCGATGTTCCAAGCGGCTTACGGGCGCGACGTCAACTACCCGGACGTCGGGAACGCGCTCGGCGTTTTCGAACGTTGCCTCGTTTTCCTCGACAATCCGTTCTTCCGTTATATGAACGGCGACGAGGACGCGATTTCGCAGGACGCTAAAGAAGGTTGGAAAATCTTCAACAACCAAGGCCGTTGCGCGTCTTGCCACCAAATCAGCCCGTCGAACCCGGTCGGCTCGAACAACAAATTCCACAACATCGGCGTCGCGGCGCACAATCAAGACTTTGAAACGATGGCGGCGCGCGCGCTTGCGGCGCTCGAATCGGACGCGTCGGAAGCGGCGGTCGACGAGCTTGCGCTCAACAGCGACCTGAGCGAACTCGGTCGCTTCATCGTTACGAAAAATCCGACGGACATTGGCGCCTACCGCACGTCGCCGCTGACGAACGTCGGAGTTAGCGGCCCGTATATGCACGACGGTTCGATGGAAACGCTTTGGGACGTCGTCGACCATTACAACAAAGGCGGCGTTCCGAACCGTTACCTCGACGGCGGAATCGAACCGCTCAACCTGACCGACCGCCAAGTCGATCAACTCGTCGCGTTCCTCTTCTCGCTGACCGACGTTCGCTTCGCCGACGAAAACGCGAAAGAGTTCGCAAAACAACGCTCCGCCGCCGCGAAGAGCCGTCCGGAGCGCGACGTCGAAGTTTCGACCCGCCGCGTTTTGTCGTTCGAAAAGTTCGACGCGACCGCCGCCAAGAAAGGAGAATAACCGATGAGCCGTTATCGACGAGAAAACCTTGAAACCCAAGTCGAGCGCGAGCGAACCGAGTTTTTCGCCGCGTTGAACAACCTCGACCGCCGTTCGTTCCTGAAAGTCGCCGCCGCGTCTTGCGCCGCCGCGACCGCCGCCGGCGCGACGTTCGGTTCCTTCCAACCGCTTCGTTTCGTCGGAGCGCAAGACGCCGCCGGAAACGCTTCGAACGCCGGATTTAAAGTCGCGTATATTTCGGACTCGCACCTTTACGTCAAGGAAAAGAACGACCGCTTCGCCAACGCGCTGATGCGAGCCGTCGACGACGTGAACGCGATGGAAGAACAGCCCGATTTCGTCTTTTACGGCGGCGACTTAGCGCAACTCGGACGTCCGGAAGAACTTCAACTCGGGTACGATATTCTGAAAGAGTTGAAGGCGCCGCTCAAGATTATGGTCGGCGAACACGACTGGTATTACGATATGGGCGAGAAGTGGAAGTCGCTTTTCGGCGAACCGCAATGGTCGTTCGATCATAAAGGCGTTCGCTTCGTCTGCCTGATGAGCGTTTTGGAAGAAGATTTCTGGACGGAACGCAAGATGACGCCGGCGGAGCGTATGTCGACGGTCGCCGGGCTCGACAACCGCGTCCAACGTCCGTTCCAAGTCGGCGAAGCGTCGCGCAAGTGGCTCGAAGAAACCTTGGCCGACTGCCCGGACGACAAACCGATCGTCGTTTTCTCGCACTCGCCGCTTTACCAACTCTATAAAGATTGGAACTTCTGGACTGAAGACGCGGAGGAAGTGCAAGCGATTTTAAGCCGTTTCGAGAAGGTTACGGTTATTCACGGCCACACGCACCAGCTCCTGACGAACCAAATCGACAACATCTCCTTCCACGGGCTCCTGTCGACCGCTTGGCCTTGGCCCTACGCGCCGCAAGGGACGCCGGAACTGACCGTTCCGATGAACCGCTCCGATCCGTTCAACGCGATGGACGGTTGCGGCGACGGCGAATTCCGCGTTTCGGCGGAAGGCCTTGTCGACAAGGTGTACAACATCTGGAATCGCAAGCCGATCTTGGTTCCGGCCGCTTACGTTCGCGACGGCGACGAATCGCAAATGCCGCCGCGTCCGAATATTCCGAACTATTGAGCGCGTTTGAAACGAAAGGAAAAACGACATGAAAAAATTGGATTGGAAATCGTTTTTGTTCGGAGCCGCGCTCGGGGTCGCGCCGATCGCGACCGTCGCGGTCGTTTCGCTAACCTCGTCGGAGGCGACCGCGCAACTTTGGGGCCGTTTCCGTTCGCAAGCGGTCGTCGCGGCGCCGGGCCAAGTCGTCGTTTGCTCCGAAACGAGCGTCGACGACGGCGCGAAGTCGGAAAACGCCGAGTTTGTCGCTTCTTCGACGCAGTGGACGCGCGGTTTCGACGATTCTTGGGTCGCGGAGGAGCTTGAGCGCCATCCGATCAAGAAGATCGACGACAACAAAACCGTTTGGAATATCAAAGGAAGCCAAAAGGAAGGCCACACTTACGGCAATTACACCGAAGCGGACGCGCTCCTTTGGAAGAAGGAAACCGAGCGTCTCGTCGCCGAAGGTTCGCTCATTTTCCACAGCGCGGATCTTCTTGGGAGCAAAAACGGCGTTTCCTGCGATATGTGCCATCCGGACGCCGAGGGAACGCACGCCGAAACGTATCCGAAATACCAAGTGCAACTCGGGCGCGTCGCGCTTCTTCGCGATATGTCGAACTGGTGCCTGACGCAACCGTGTCGCGGCGAAGCGATGAGCGGCGACGATCCGCGTATGCGCGCTCTCGAAGCGTATATGCACGCGATGCGCAGCGGCAAGCCGATGAAATACGGCAAACACTAAACTACGTCGTTTAAACGTTTAGAGCGTTAAGCGAAAACGAGCGCGTTCCTCTTGGGAGCGCGTTCGTTTTTTCTTGCGTCGACGGTTTCTTTTCCCGATTTTACCGCGTTTCGCTTCTTTACTCGACTTTTCTCGACGCGGCGTTTGTCTTTTTTTCGCGATTTCGTTTTTTTTCTCCGGGCGTCGTATTTTTACGTCGGCGCGTCGTTGGGCGTTCGACGCGTTTTTAAAGTCTTTATCGTCGAAAAATTTGACAAAATGGAGAAACTGGCGACAATGAAAAGGAAAAGACGAAAAGAAAAGGCGCGTCGCGGCGTCGCGGCGGCGCTTAGCGTCGCGCTTGGAGCGTCGTTTGTTTGGGCGCAATCGGCGCCGTTTGAAGCGACCGGCCCTAGCCGTCCGCAAACGGAACCGTTCGGAAGAGCGCGAGCGCAAACGACAAGTCGAGCGCAAACGACGCATTATGAAAACGCTTGGACGCGGCAAACGCCGAACAGACCGGGGGCGCGAGCGTTCGGAGCGCGCCGTTTCGGGCGGACGTTCGCGACGGTTCCGACGACGAGCGTTTCAAGCGGAACGCCGCAAACCGCGCCGCCGACGAGCGTTTTAAACGCCGCGTCTCAAAAGGTTGCGAACGAACAGGCGCCGACGAACGCGGTTCCGCCGACGCAAGCGGGCCCGACGCCGGTTTCGCCGCGTCGCGTCGCGCCGAACGCGCAAGCGCCGACCGTCGGAACGACGCCGACGCCGGGAACGCCGACCGTTCGCGAAGCGGTTCCGATTCCGGGAACGCCGCCGCTCGAAACCGCGCCGTCGCCGTCGACTCGTTCGGCGTTCAAGCCGGTTTCGCGAACGTCCGAAACATTGCCGAGTTCTGCGTCCCAACCGCCGCGCGAAAAGCCGCTTCGACCGGAGTCGTCGTCCGACCGGGCTCGACCGGGCGCCCTCGAAAACGAACGCGGCGCGTCGCCGGAAGAGGTTCAAGAGGCCGCGCTCGACAAGATGTTAAACGGCGTCGATACGGTCGCGAAACCGGCGGGCGTCGACGCAAATTATTGGACGAAGCTGGTTCCGGAGGGGAACGAGTCGACGCCGGAGCGGTTCGCGCTTGGGAAAAAACTCTTTTTCGACCGCCGTTTGTCGAGCGACGGAACCGTCTCTTGCGCGACTTGCCACGACGTGTCGCGCGGTTTGGCCGACGACCGCCCGACGTCGGAGGGCGTCGGAGGGAAGCTCGGCGTTCGCAACTCGCCGACCGCCGCTTGTTCCGCGTTCTTTTACCGCCTCTTTTGGGACGGGCGTTCGCCGAACCTCGAACACCAAGCGTTGCAGCCGATCGTCAACAGCCGCGAAATGGGCCGCCCGCTCGATTCGGTGGGCGTCGTCGCGGAAATCGCCGACGACCCGGAATATAAAGCGATGTTTCAAGCGGCTTACGGGCGCGACGTTAACTACGCCGACGTCGGGAACGCGTTGGCCGTTTTTGAACGGGGCTTGAATTTTACCGACAATCCGTTTTTCCGTTACCTGCGCGGCGACGAAAACGCGATCTCGCAGGACGCGAAAGAGGGTTGGAAAATCTTCAACGACCGCGGGCGCTGCGTCTCTTGCCACCAAATGAGCCCGTCGAACCCGGTCGGAACGAACCACAAGTTCCATAATATCGGCGTCGACGACCCGGCGCCCGACTTCGCGACCCTTGCGCAACGCGCGGCGACGGCGCTTAATGAAAGCCCGCTCCCGGAACGGACGACCGAGGAACTCGCGTTCGACCCGGAACTGAACAAACTCGGGCGCTTCAACGTTACGGAACTCGCGAACGACGTCGGCGGATTTCGAACGCAACAGTTGCTAAACGTCGGCGTTACCGCGCCTTATATGCGGGACGGTTCGCTTGCGACGCTTTGGGACGTCGTCGACCATTACAACAAGGGCGGGGAACCGAGCCTCGCGCACGACGGCGGAATCGAGCCGCTCAATTTGAGCGAACGCCAAGTCGAACAGTTGGTCGCGTTCCTCTTTTCGTTGACCGACGTCCGGTTCGGCGCGGAAAACGCCCGGGAGTTCGAGCGTCAGCGAGCGGTCGCGGCGCAAAACCGACCGGAGCGCGACGACGAAGCCGCGTCTCGTCGAACTCTTTTGTTTGAGCGGTTTACGCCGCCGGAGAAAACGGACGTCGCGAACGAAACGGACGAAACGGACGAAACCGCCGTCGAGTTAGCGCCGACCGGGGACGCGCCCGGCAAGAACGTCGGCTCGATTTCCGAAACGGAAACGACGTCGGCGTCCGAGCGCGCGCTCGAAGGAGCGAAAAAAGAAACGGGCGACGCAAACGTCGAAAACGCCGAACCGTCGTTGGAGCTTGAACCGCCGTTCGAGATCGAAACGGGCGCCGAGTCGGACGCGCTCTTTCTTATCGTTCCGGACGAGGAAGAACCGACGCAAATCCCCGAAACGAAAGGAGAAAACGACCGATGAGCCGATACCGTCGAGAGAATTTGGAAACCCGCGTCGAACGGGAGCGGAGCGAGATTTTCGCCGCGTTGAAACGGCTTGATCGTCGCTCGTTTTTGAAAGTCGCCGCCGCGTCTTGGGCCGCCGCGACCGCCGCCGGCGCGACGTTCGGGAGCGGCGCGTTTCAGACGTTACGTTTTGTCGGAGCGCAAGAAAGCGACGCGACTTCGACTAACGCAAGCGCCGCAAGCGAAGCCAACAAAGGGGTTCGCGTCGCGTATATTTCCGACTCGCACCTTTACGT
>JAFSFF010000537.1 GCA_017435375.1 Thermoguttaceae bacterium | reverse complement strand
GCCGACGTCGTCGAGTTGCAAGGTTGGCTCGACTTGGCGTTCGACGACGCGCCGAACCTTATTTTGACCGGGTTCAACGAAGGAATCGTTCCGTCGTCGAAGTCGAGCGACCTCTTCCTTCCGAACGAAACGCGACGCGAACTCGGACTCGAAGACGCGCGCCGCCGGTTCGCTCGCGACGCCTGTTTGACGTCGGCGCTCGCCGCGTCGAAGCGAAATTTCTTCGTCGTTTTCGGGCGACGCTCGCTCCAAAACGACCCGAAAACGCCGAGTCGGTTCGCGTTCGCGACGGCGGCGGAAAACGTCCCGCCGCGCGTTTGCCGCTTCTTTGCCGGAAGCGGTTCGAACGATCTCGCCGAACTCGAAGCGCGCCAACTCGGACGTCCGTTCCCGAAAGCGCCGCTCTCCGCCGACGCGGAATCCCCCGCAACGCCGATTCAACCGACTTCGACCGAAAGCGCCGAACCGGTTCTCGCCGTCGGGTCGCCGTCGCCGACGCCGTCCGAACCGCCGCGCTCGGTCGGTTTTCGCGCCCCGATTCTCCGAACGACCGGCGGAGCGCCGAGTAAAATGAAGGTAACGGAATTTCGCGACTTTTTAGCTTGTCCGTACCGATATTTCCTCCGCCGCGCCCTCAACCTGCGCGCCGCGGCGCCGGAAACGACCGCCGAAATGAACGCCGCCGCCTTCGGAACGCTCGCGCACGACGCGCTTCGCGACTTCGGCGTCGCGCCGGAAATTCGCGATTCGACCGACGCCGACGCGATCTCCGCTTGGTTGAGCAAGCGTCTCGACGTCGTCGCAAGTCGTTATTTTAACGAGCTTTCGTCGCCGTTCGTTCGAGTGCAGATCGAGCAAATCCGCTCGCGTCTCGACGCGTTCGCCCGCTGGCAGGCGCTTTGGCGACGCTCCGGACGACAAATCAAGTTCGTCGAAGCGTCGCCGCGTTCCGGCTCGATTACGTTCGACGTCGGCGGAGGACGCCCGGTCGAGATTTTCGGCCGACTCGACCGAATCGATTACGACCCGCGCGAAAACCGTTGGTTCGTCTTCGATTATAAAACGTTCGATACGGCGAAGGAAGGCCGTTCGCCGAAAGAGCCGAACTCGGAGTTCGCGCCGGACGTTTTCGACGACGAAACGCAAACCGCGCTCTTTACGACGCGACTCGGCAACGTCGCCGACGACAAGCACCGCCGCCGCGCGAAACCGCGTCTCTCGGCGCCCCTTCGAACGCTCGAAAAGTTCGGGATAACGCCCGCGCCGAACGCTCCGCAATCGTCGTCAAGCGCCGACGTTTCCCGTCAAACGCCGCAAAACGCCGCGCTCGACGCCGACGACGGCCCGACGTTCGATTGGGTCGACCTTCAGCTCCCGCTTTACCGACGTTTTTTCCGGGAAATTTTGTTCGAATATTACGACGGGGCGCGCTCGCGGGAAGACCTCGAAGCAACGAAAGTCGCGCTCGGTTACGTCGTCTTAACGAAGGGCGCGAAAACGCAAGCGTTCGGCGGGCCTTGGACGGAGCGCGACCTGCGAAGCGCCGACGCGACCGCTTCCCGCGTCGTCCGAACGATTCGCCGCCTTTGGAACGCGCCGATCGACCCGAACGCCTACCTCGACCCGAACGACCCGAGTCAAGGCACGCTCCTCAACGCGAAAGCCCCCGCGTTCAGCGAAGACCTCTCGCCGATCACGCTCGACTATTTAACCGACTGACCGCCGGAACTCGCCGCGCTCCGTTTTCCGTTCCAAACGAGACGCAAGCGCTCCGGCGGCGCTTTAGAACCCGACGCCGGGCGGAATATCCTTGGAGGCTTCGCACGAAACGTTTTTCGCGTCGAACTTGCCGCCGTCTTCGACGGTCGCGACGGCGGCGACGTCTCTAAACGTCGCGTCGGTCGCGACGCACTTGCCGCCGACGCAACGGACGCCGATTTCGCCGCCGGAAATTTTCGTTCCGTTTAGCGCAAGCGTCCCTTTGCCGTTCGCTTCGACGCCGGAGCGGCAAAAACGGAACTCGCCGTCGCGAACGGTCGCTTTGCCCGCGACGGAAACCCCGGTTTCGCAATGATCGAACGTCGCGCCGTCGATCGCGACGACTCCGGAAACGTCGACGCCGACCTCGCAATCGCGAATTTCGCCGCCGCGAACAGTCGCCTCGGCGCCGTCGAGAACCTCGATTCCCGTTCGGCAGTCGGCAATATTGCAATCGACGATCTCGCATCGGGGCGTCGCGCCGTCGTCGCCGACCGTTCCCAACCGGACGCCGCCTTCGCCCCGGTTTACCTCGACCGGAACCGGAACCGGAGCGGGAGCCGCGCCGAGAGCGTCAAAATTCGGCGCCGCCGGAGCGGGGGCCGGCGCCGCGCCGAAAGCGCCCGCCCGGGCCTCCCCTTTCCCCAACCCGAGCAAATCGCCCAAGGCGCCCCTCAACCGGCAATTCGTCAACGTTGAAAGCGCCGACGTTCCGGATATTTCAACGCGCCCGACAAATTCGCAATTTTTCGCGTCAAGCTCGCCCGCGCCGTCGGAACCGACGCAAATCGCGCCGAACATTGAATTCGTCGAAAGAACGCGGCAGTCGGCAAGTTCGCAACGCCCGGGCCAAACGCAAATCAACGCGCCGCCGAGTTCGCTTTCGCCGCCTTTCTTCTCTTCGCGAACAAAAACGCAACGCGTCGCTTTGAAGACGGAAGTCGCGTCTTCGCAACAAACGGCGGCTCGCTCTCCTTCGGCGACGACGGTAAGGTCTTCGACGCAAAGCTCGGCGCCGCGTCCGACCGTCGACGCCGCTTCGAGGCGAACGTCGGAAGATTTCCCGCTTTTGCCGACGAGCGTTAAGCGTTTCTTTTCAAGTCTCGGCCCCGTTTCCAAGGTTCGGCCCAATCGATACGTTCCCGGTTCGAGCGCGATCGTTTCGCCGTCGACCGCCGTCGCGAACGCTTTTTTCAGCTCCGCGGCGGTCGCGACGACGCGGTCGAAGTCGCGCCTCGGCTTGGGATTCTTGGGAACGACGAACTCGTCGTCCACCCGAACGATCGGAAAAGTCGGCGCGTCGTCTCTCAAATCCCCCCAATCGTGTTGCGCGAACGCCGACGTCGCGACGCTCGCCGACGAAAGGCCGAGAACAAAACAAGAAAAACGCCAAACGCCAAGACGAAAAATCGAAAACATCGTTTTCCCCTTCTTCGACAAATCAAACGCAAAATACCAAACGCAAACCCTAAAGCGTTGCAGATTTCATTATAACGTCTAACGCCGTTTAAGCAACGGTCGACGCGTTTTTTTTCGCCGCCTCCCTCCCCAAAGAGCGAAGTTTCTTCCTATCTATTAATAACGTCGCGCGCCGCGAAAAAATTTCCGGCAAAATTTCGCCAAAAGCGCTCCGCCGCTTGCGCTTCCGTCGAAATTCGGGTACAATTTAGAAAAAGCGCGCCCAACCGTTCGAAACGACGCGCTTGCCGGGTCGACGCTTTTTTCGCGCCCGGGCCCCTTATTTTACGTCCAATCTCCGTTTTTCGGAAAGGAAAATCGTATGCCGAGCGTATTTGTCGGAGTTATTTACCACTGGCTGGGCGGGCTCGCGTCCGGGTCGTTCTACGTGCCGTACAAAGCGGTTAAGCGTTGGAGCTGGGAAGTTTACTGGCTCGCCGGCGGGATCGTTTCTTGGCTCCTCGCGCCTTGGATTCTCGCTCTCTGCTTGACGAAAGGCCTCTTCCCGTCCCTCGCCGAAGCGTTCTCGACCGCGCCGCAAGCGATGGGGCTCGCCTACCTCTTCGGCTGCCTTTGGGGGATCGGCGGTTTGACGTTCGGCCTCACGATGCGCTACCTCGGGATGTCGCTCGGGATGGCGATCGCGCTCGGCTACTGCACCGTCTTAGGGACGGTGATGCCCCCGATCGTTAGCGGCACGTTCGTCGAGTCGATGAAAACCGACCCGGCGTTCGTCGTTACGATGCTCGGTCTCGGCGTCTGCATGATCGGCGTTATCTTGGCCGCCGTCGCTGGCACCTCGAAGGAACGCGAAATGGACGCCGAAGCGAAAAAAGCGGCGATTCAAGAATTCAACTTCGTCAAAGGCTTGCTCGTCGCGACGATTTCCGGCGTCTTCAGCGCGTGTATGGCGTACGGGCTCCAAGCCGCCGAACCGCTCGCGAAACTCTCGATCGAACACGGCACCGAAGTTCTTTGGAGCGGTCTTCCGAAGCTCTGCGTCGTTCTCCTCGGCGGGTTGACCTCGAACGCGATTTGGTGCGGTATTCTCCTCGCGAAAAACAAAACGGCGTACCAATTCTTTAATCCGGAAGTCAAAAACCCGAACGCCGATAAAGAAGGCGAACCGGCGACGCACCGCGTCAATATGGCTTGGAACTACTTCTTCGCCGGGCTGGCCGGGCTCACCTGGTATATGCAGTTCTTCTTCTACTCGATGGGCGAAACGAAGATGGGCGAATTCCAATTCTCCAGTTGGACGCTCCATATGGCGTCGATCATTATCTTCAGCTCCATTTGGGGTCTCGCTCTGCGCGAATGGAAGGGCACGAGCCGCTTCACGAAGTTCATTCTCGGCTTCGCGATCTTTACCCTCCTTTACTCGACCATCGTCGTCGGGTACGGCAACCTGATGAAAGCGCAAGCCGCCGACAAAGCGGAACCCGCCGCCGTCGAAGCGGTCGAAGGCGAAACCGCCGACGCTCAAGCGCCGGTCGCGACCGAAGCGCTCGAAGCCGAAACGCCGGAAGTCCCCGCCGAATAATCGACGGCTCCCTACGCCGCGTTTCTTCTCCGTCGAAGTCGCGGCGCTCGCGACGTTGTAACGCCGCCGCTCGAATCTTCATCGGTTCGAACGGCGGCGTTTTTTATCGCCCGCGCTCCAATTTCCGTCTAAAACTCGTTAGCCGACGTTAATTTTCGCCGTCAAGCGGAAAAAATTCGCGCAAAATTGAAAAAATCGGGACTTTTTTCGTCGTTTTTCACGTCGAAACGGAAACTCGACGCATACAATAGAGAAAAGCGTTCGCGACGTTCGTCGGCGCGGCGCTCCCGTCGATTTTCCATTTCGCTCTTTCGAAGCGGTCGTTCGACCGTTTCCCAACTTTGCGAGGATTCACCCGATGAAAACTTCAGTCGAACGCCGTTTCCGACGCGCGCTCCGAGGAGCGTTTTTCGTCGGCGCCGTCGCGATCGGAGCGTTAAGCGTTCCGGTCGAGTCGAAGGCCGCCGATTTCGGGATTTCGTTGAATTTCGGGCGCGGTTCCTTCTTTTACGCGACCGACCCGGGCCCGATTTACGTCGCGCCGCCGCCCCCGCCGCCGCGTTACTACTTCCCGCCGCCCCCG
>JAFSFF010000061.1 GCA_017435375.1 Thermoguttaceae bacterium | reverse complement strand
GGAAGCGGTCGCGAAGCGAACGACGACGGCGTCGGAGATTTGCGCGTCGCCGCGCGCCGCTTGGAAGACGACGTCGTCGCGGAACGACGCGGCGATCGGAACGACGTTCGTCAAAAAACGAGCGTTTGACGGCGCGGCGGACGAAGCGGTTTCGTCGGTTTTGGCGGGTTCGACCGCTTGCGCCCAAAAATCGGCTTCGCGAGCGGAAAAGGTTCCGACGCCGTCGAAGTAAAAGGCGACGGCGCCTTGCGTCGACAGTTTGTATTGGTTCGGTTGATTCGGTTCCGGCGCGACGCGGAGTCCTTTTTGCCAATCGGCTTGAAGGCGACGTTCGGCGCCGTCGCCGTCGCGGAGATAAGCGTCGAGTTTTCCGGTTCCGCTGGCGAGAATCGTTCGCGGTCGATTATTTTCGTCGAGTTGAATTTGAACGGCGTTCGCGGAGAAGTCGACGCGGGCGTCGGTTTGCGCGCGGAGCCGAGCCGATTCGCGAGTTTCTTCGTTGGAGAAGAGGTTCAAAACGCGTCGACGAACGTCGTATTGGATTTCGTCGGCCGATATTTCGATTCGGTCGTCGTCGACCCGAACGAGCGTCGGCGCGTCCGGCGAGCGTTGCGCGCGAACGATCGACGGAACGAGACGGGCGAGGACGCCGGTCGGCGCGTTTCGGTCGAGAAAACGGCGATAATCGTCGCGTTCCGCCGCCAACTTTTCCAATTCCGGGTCTTGGAAATAAAGATAAAGGGCGCCGCAAAGGAGCTGTTCCGCTTTCGCGCCGTCGCGATAAGAAACGACTTCGACCGAATCGTTGAAACGGACGCACCATCCGCCGAACGTTTCCGGATTCGACGAAAAATAGACGCCTTTTTTGCAACGAACGTCGATATAGGACGCCGCGTCGAGCGAATCCGAAGGGGACGAAGACGCGGCTCCGTCGAGGTAAAAACGCGCGTAACCGTCGAGTTCGGTTAATTCGATCTGTTCGATGGAGAAACCGCAACCGAGATTGCCTTCTTGACGCAACGCGTCGAGCCGAGCGCGAAACGCCGCGTCGGGATCGTCGGCGGAAACGGGCGAGGGCGTCGCGTCGGAGCGACCGGCGAAGTCGAGCGGAAGGTCGAGGTCGATCGTTAAACCGCGACCGGAACCGTTGTTTCGACCGAATTGAAACGAAAATTCAAAATTGGTGCGGATTTGTTTTTCCGTAAAAACAAGGTCGCGCGTTTGGAAACGGAGGTCGTCCTCGGCGGTCGGCGACTTCATACCGGAGCGCAAGACGACTTCGCCTTTCATTTCGCCGGAGAGGAAAGAGGAAAAGTCGAACTTAAAATTGTCGAGCGAATCTAAGTCGCCGAGCGGTTGGGTAAATTCGAGGACGACGCGGTCGGTCGACTCAAAAACGAGCGCTTGACGGCAGCGTTCCGCGGGCGAGAGGTCGCGTCCGCTCGCGAGGAAGACGATCGTGCAGGCGTTAAGCGTTATCTGGGTGCGATCCGGCGAGAAAATCGGTTCGTTTTGGAAAAGGAAGACGACGGAACGATTCGCCGGGACGACGATGTTCGGCGCGCGACGGCGCCAGTCGTCCGGGTTGGGAAAAAGTTGCGAAAGACCCGGGAAAACGCGGTCGAGCGTCTCGGCGGAGCGTGGCGCGTCGTCGTCGCCGCGCGGAGCGAACGCTTCGTTGGACGGAAGAACGGGAGGCGCGGGCGCGAAGAAGCGGGAATAAACGACGGTCGCGGCGCCGACGAGCGCAAGCGCGACGATCGGGAGGAAAAAACGGCGGGGCGACGACATAACTGCTCCTAAATAACGACGACGTTCGACGAAAAGGCGCCGCGCGTCGACGTTGGCGGCGGTCGATTATTCTAGCGTCGAGCGTAAAAAAAAACAAGAGGAAAATCGAGAAAAAAACGTTTAAATTGAGAAAACGCCCAAAATAGCGACGGAAAAATTAACGCGGAAAAATAACGTTTGAAAACAAAAACGCAAAAAAAAGAATTTATTCGGCGACGTCGCGGCGACGCAAGCGGTTCGTCAGCACCGCGAAACTCGCCGAAAGTTTGACTTCTTCGTAAACGACGTCGCTCGGCAGGTCGAGCCGAATCGGCGCGTAATTCCAAATGGCGCGAACGCCGATTCCGACGAGTTTGTCGGCGACCGGTTGCGCGGCGCGAGCCGGGACGGTAACGATTCCCATTTCGACGATTCGGCCTTCTTCGCGGCGAAGCCGTTCGGCGGTCGCCGCGATTTGGTCGAGCGGACGAACGAGACGACCGTTAATCTCTTGACCGAAGAGCGTCGGGTTGGCGTCGAACGCCGCGACGACGTCGAGGCCGTGGGCGACAAAACCTTCGTAATTAAGGATTGCGCGTCCGAGATTCCCGACGCCGACTAAAAACGCCGTCGTTTTGACGTCCCAACCGAGAAAACTTTCGATCGCCTCGATCAGTTCGTCGACGCGATAGCCGACTTTCGGGCGTCCGGAAACGCCGGTGATCGCGAGGTCTTTGCGCACTTGAACGCTACGTTGCCCGAATTCCTCGGCGATACGCGTGCAAGAAACGACGTCGTCGCCGCGGTTCCGCGCTTCTTTTAAGAAACGTAGGTAAACCGGGAGACGTTGAACGCTGGGCGTCGGGAGGTTGCGAACGCGGGAAGACGCTTTCATAGGCGGGAACGGGGAAGGAGGGCGAAAGGCCGCGAAACGTTCGGACGACGAGCGGAGTCGCCGAACGATTATTGTTTAAACGAATTATAACCATTTTCGGCGCGTTTTCGACGGGGGGCGTCGGGGGGCGGCGGCGCGAAACGAGCGTTAAGGGGAAAGAGACGGCGAGGCGGCGGAAAATTGGGGAAAATTTTGAAAAAAAAAGCGCGACGAAGGGAAAAGGGGCTTGCGTTCGTCGTTTTTTGGGGTAAAATAACCGTCGTAAGTTGAGAATATGGGGCGGCTGAACGCTTCCTTCCGAGAAAACTTACGCGGCCATAGTGTAGCGGTAACACGACAGCTTCCCAAGCTGTAATTGTGGGTTCGACTCCCATTGGCCGCTTTTTTTATTTCTTGACGGTTTCGACGCGTCTTGGTTGCGTCGAAGGATAGAGCGAAGCGGCGTTCGAGCGAAAAAAGGCCGCGTTCGAGCCTTGAAACGCGAACGCGGCAAAGAACGCAAGTTCCGAAATAAAGCGGTTAGCGAATCGAAACGACCAAATCGCCGAGTTGGGAGCCGACTTCCTCCGCGATGAACGGACACTTCGCTTTGAAAAGAAACGCGATTTTCTTCGGATGAAGCGGGCCCGGGTCGGGCGCGAGCGTTTCCCAGTTGGCCAGTCCCTTGGCGATCACCAGGTCGGCGCCGACGAACGCGTCGTTAAACTCTTGCGAGGTAATGTCGAAGAGAACGCCGAGACCGTCGGAGCCGTTGTCGATCGTCGGAACGAGCGCGGAGAGACCGACTTCGTCCGCGTCTTCTCGGAGCGCGTCGTTCAGGATCGGCGCGCCGCGGAGCGCGACGGTTACCTTCTTGCCCCAATCTTCCGAAATTAACGTTTCGATGAAAAGTCGGTCGAAAACGACTTCGCCGGCGTTGTCGGTTAGATAAAGGATCGAGTCGGCGGCGCGAATCGCGTTTTCGAGTTCGGCGACGGAGCCGACGAGCGTTTGGTCGAGTCCGGCTTTGATCGCGGCTTCGATCGTCGCGTCGTCGAGTTCGCCGAAGAAAATGTCGATCGAGTTGCCGGCGATCGCGAGGCGAACGAGCGTTTCGAACGGCGTCGGCGACTCCGCGACCCAACGTCGAAGGCGAGGAAGTTGGGCGAGCGAAAGGCGGTTGAAATGTCTTTTCTCGGCGTAATACGGGTCGGCGACGCCGGTG
>JAFSFF010000536.1 GCA_017435375.1 Thermoguttaceae bacterium | reverse complement strand
GACGTGTCAAGTTTACGTTGTCGGCGACGTAACGTCGTGCGATTTTAAAGTCGTCTCCGGAACGACGTATTACTGCCGCGTCCGTTCGTACGGCGCGACGGGTTCGGCGATCTGGACGGAGACGACGTTCGAGGCGGAGCTCGCGCTTTTTGCCCCGACGCTTTCCGTCAAGGCGGTCGATTCCTCGAAGTTAACTCTTTCGCTTGGAATGGTTGCAAACGCCGCGGGTTACGTTTACGAATACGCGTCGACCGCGGATTTTGTCGACGCGACTCAAGTTTCCGTCGGCGGCTCGGGAACGTTTACGCTCTCCGGTTTGTCCGCGAACACTACGTATTATTTCCGCGCTAAATCCGTCGGCGTCGACGGTTACGGCGATTCCGCTTGGTCTGAAACGGTCTCCGCGACGACGGCGGGGAGCGATACGCCGTCGACCGTGGTTACGACGAATCTCGACGTCGTCGATCCTAACGACGGCGAAATCAGTCTGCGCGAAGCGATTCAAAACGCCGTTGAGGGCGACGCGATTACGTTCGCCGCGAGTTTGAAAGGACAAACGATTACGCTCTCCGGAACGGAACTTGCGATTACGAAGGGCGTAACGATCGACGCGTCGGCGCTTTACGACGCGGAAAACGACGTTCCGGGCATTACCGTGAACGCGAACTACAGGTCGCGCGTCTTCAACGTAAGCGGCGGAACGGCGGAAAACCCGGCCGCTTTTGTCGGTTTAACGATTACCGGCGGGAAGAGCGACGATTACGGCGGCGGCGTTTACGGCGCTTCTAACACGACGCTTACGTTCGCGGACTGCGCGATTAGCGGTAATACGGCGTCTGCCGGCGGCGGAGTTTACGTTGACGGTAATCAGACGACGCTTACGTTTGTTAATTGCTCTATTAGCGGTAATACGGCGACGGGGAGCTGGGGGGCCGGCGGCGGGATTTGCTCTTTTGCGGATACGTTGACGCTTACGGACTGCGCGATTAACGGTAATACGGGGTCTGACGGCGGCGGAATTTACGCTTTTGGCACGACGACGCTTACGTTTGCTAATTGCTCTATTAGCGGTAATACGGCGGGGTCGTGCGGCGGGATTTATGCGGACAACGCTACGACGACGTTTACGAACTGCTCTATTAGCGGTAATACGGCGTCTGCCGGCGGCGGCGTTTTCGCTTGGGGCGCGACGACGTTTGCGAACTGTTCTATTAGCGGTAATACGGCGTCTTTTGGCGGCGGCGTTTACGCTTGGGGCGCGACGACGTTTACGAACTGCTCTATAAGCGAAAATACGGCGGCGGTGGTCTGGGGGGACGGCGGCGGAATTTACGCTTTTGGCACGGCGACGTTTACGAACTGCTCTATTAGCGATAATACGGCGGGGTCTGAAGGCGGCGGGATTTACGTTGATGGTTTGACGACGCTTACGCTTACGAACTGCTCTATTAGCGACAATACGGCGGAGTCGGGCGGCGGGATTTACGCTAATGGAACGACGACGCTTACGAACTGCTTCATTAGCGGCAATACGGCGGCGACGGGCGGCGGGATTTACACTGATGAAACGACGACGCTTACGAACTGTTCCATTAGCGGCAATACGGCGAACAACGGCGGCGGGATTTATGTGGGCCACGCTACGACGACGTTTACAAACTGCTCTATTAGCGGTAATACGGCGAACAACGGCGGCGGGATTTATGTGGACTTCGCTACGACGACGTTTACAAACTGCTCTATTAGCGGTAATACGGCGACGGGTAGCTGGAGGGCCGGCGGCGGGATTTACCTTCGCCACAACTGTGTCGTTTGGCTTCGCAACACGATTCTTGCGCTCAACACGAACGACATTTACGCCGACTACGCGTCGGGTTATACGTATACGATTAACGCATACAACACGCTCTCTAGCTTTACCGATTGGTCGAACGCGAGCGAAAGCGGCGTTGCGAACTACGTTTACGACGCGTCGCTTCCGCTCTTTGCGGACGCGGCGAACGGCGATTATACGCTCGCGGAGAACTCGCAGGCGCTCGACAAGGGTAACGACGCTTACGCGGTCGACACCGAAGGGAACGCGCTTCAAACCGACTTGGCCGGAAACCGGCGTTTCAGCGGAAGTTCCGTCGACCTCGGCGCTTACGAACTGCTCTCGGGACTGAAGGTTACGACGAATCTCGACGTCGTCGACGAAACGGACGGCGTTCTTTCGCTCCGCGAAGCGATTCAAGCGGCCGAACCGGGCGACGCGATTACGTTCGCTCCTTCATTAAAGGGCGCGACGATTACGCTCTCCGGAACGGAACTTGCGATTACAAAGGGCCTAACGGTCGACGCGTCGTCGCTTTACGACGCGGAGAACGACGTTCCGGGGTTGACGATTAACGCCGACGGCAAGTCGCGCGTTTTCAACGTAAGCGGTGGAACGGCGGAAACTCCGGTCGAGTTGATCGGCTTGACGATTACCGGCGGGTACAATGCTTCGGCGGGCGGCGGCGTTTACGCGCTGAATCGGGTCGATTTTGAGCATTGCGTCTTTTCCGCGAACAAAAACTCGACCGGTTATTTCGGAGATAGCGCCAAGACGTTTGGCGGCGGCGTTTACGTGGGCGGCGTTTCGGAGTTTGAGGGTTGTCGTTTTGAGCAAAACGTTTCGGACGGGGGCGGCGGCGCGTATGTTCGCGGTTCCGCGACCTTTACGAATACGTTGTTTGTGAAAAACAGCGGTCGATACGGCGGCGCTTTGTTTACGGATTACGCGGCGTCTAGCGTCGACTTGCGAAACTGCGTTGTCGCCGTTAATACCGTCGGCGGGGGGAGCGGCGGCGGTATTGCCTGCTTTGCCGGCGCGATCGAGGTTTACAACGCGATTGTAACCGGCAATACCGGTTACTCCGGTCGCGGCGACGTTTATGGCGCTGTAAAAGCCCACAATACGCTTTCGAGCTATACGGCGTGGTCGAACGCGAGCGAAAGCGGCGTTGCGAACTACGTTTACGACGCGTCGCTTCCGCTCTTTGCGGACGCGGCGAACGGCAATTATACCCTCGCCGTAAATTCGCAAGCAATTAATAAAGGCAACGACGCTTACGCGGTCGACGCCGAAGGAAACGCGCTTCAAACCGACTTGGCCGGGAACGCGCGCTTTAGCGGAAGTTCCGTCGACCTCGGCGCTTACGAGTTCGACGCGTCGTTGTTGGAAACGCCGTCGACGGTCGTTACGACGGCGGAGGACGTCGTCGACTATACGGACGGCGAAATCAGTCTCCGCGAAGCGATTCAATACGCCGTCGAGGGCGACTCGATTACGTTCGACGCGAGCTTGAAGGGCGCGACGATAACGCTCTCCGGAACGGAACTCGCGATTACCAAGGGAATTACCGTCGACGCGTCGGCTCTTTACGACGCGGAAAACGACGTTCCGGGGCTGACGATTAACGCCGCCGGCAAGTCGCGCGTCTTCAATGTAAGCGGCGGAACGGTGGAAACTCCGGTCGAGTTGATCGGCTTGACGATTACCGGCGGGAAAATGAGCGGCAACGGCGGCGGTCTTTTAGCGAGCGGCGTTTTGAACGCTTCGTATTGCCGCGTCGTCGAGAACACGGGGGCGATAGGCGGCGGCGTTAGCGTTGACGGCGACGGAACGGTCAACCTGTTAACCTGCGTTATTTCCGATAATATGGCGACTCAGGCGGGCGGCGGTTTTTATTCGCTTGGAACGACGACGCTTACAAACGTATTGATTACCGGAAATTACATGACGGAGCAGAGATATTGGGGCGGCGCTGGGTTTTATGCCGATTACGGAACCTCGGTATTCTATAACTGTACGATAGCTGGTAACTCTTCTAAAATGTACGCCGGCGGTATCCGCGTTAACTATGCGACGGTGGCAATGTATAATACGATTGTCGTGCAAAACATAGGAGCGGCTTCGAATAATGGCGACATTTCATTTTGTAACGTCGCGACGCGTACGACCGCGTACAACGTATTGTCGAGCTATACGGCGTGGTCGAACGCGAGCGAAAGCGGCGTTGCGAACTACGTTTACGACGCGTCGCTTCCGCTCTTTGCGAACGCGGCGAACGGCGATTACACCCTCGCCGTAAATTCGCAAGCAATTAATAAAGGCAACGACGCTTACGCGGTCGACGCCGAAGGAAACGCGCTTCAAACCGACTTGGCCGGGAACGCGCGCATTAGCGGAAGTTCCGTCGACCTCGGCGCTTACGAGTTCGACGCGTCGTTGTTGGAAACGCCGTCGTTGGTCGTAACGACGGCGGAGGACGTCGTCGACTATACGGACGGTAAAATCAGTCTCCGCGAAGCGATTCAATACGCCGTCGAGGGCGACTCGATTACGTTCGACGCGAGCTTGAAGGGCGCGACGATAACGCTCTCCGGAACGGAACTCGCGATTGTGAAAGGAATTACCATCGACGCGTCGTCGCTTTACGACGCGGAAAACGACGTTCCGGGGCTGACGATTAACGCCGACGGCAAGTCGCGCGTCTTCAATGTAAGCGGCGGAACGGCGGAAAACCCGGTCGAATTGATCGGCTTGACGGTTACCGGCGCATACGGCGATTTAGGCGGAGCGTTTTACTCGACCGGCGTTTTATCGGTTGCGAGTTGTCGCGTCGTCGGTAATACGGCGGTTCGCGCGGGCGGCGGTTTTTATTCGCTAGGAACGACGACGATTGAGAATTGTACGATTAGCGACAATACGACGACGGAAGCGGGCGGCGGGTTTTATTCATTAGGAACGGCGACGCTTGCGAACGTATTAATTGCTAATAATAAAACGACGTCGTATTACGGCGGAGGCGGTTGCTATTTCGACGCCGGCGCGGCGACGTTGCGCAACTGCACGATCGTTGGCAACTACGGAATCTACGGCGGCGGTCTTCGCGCCAACGTGCCTGCGACGCTCTACAATACGATCGTCGCGCAAAACACGGGAAGCAACGGCGACGTATTTATTTACCATTCCGGCAGGTTGACCGCGTACAACGTGTTGTCGAGCTATACGGCGTGGGCCGCCGGTTCGAATAACTATGTTTACAATGTGTCGCTGCCGCTCTTTACGGACGCGGCGAACGGCGATTATACGCTGGCCGTGAACTCGCAGGCGTTCGACAAGGGGAACGACGCTTACGCGGTCGACGCTCAGGGGAATCCGTTGACGACCGACTTGTCCGGGAACGCGCGCATTAGCGGAAGTTCCGTCGACCTCGGCGCTTACGAGTTCGACGCGTCGTTGTTGGAAACGCCGTCGTTGGTCGTAACGACGGCGGAGGACGTCGTCGACTATGTGGACGGTGAAATCAGTCTCCGCGAAGCGATTCAATATGCCAAGGAAGGAGAGACGATTACGTTCGTTCCGTCCTTGAAGGGCGCGACGATTACGCTCTCCGGAACGGAACTCGCGATTGCGAAAGGAATTACCATCGACGCGTCGTCGCTTTACGACGCGGAAAACGACGTTCCGGGGCTTACGTTGAACGCCGACGGAAAATCGCGCGTCTTCAACGTAAGCGGCGGAACGGCGGAAACTCCGGTCGAGTTGATCGGCTTGACGGTTACCGGCGGATACAGACCCAACGGCGTCGCTATCGATAACTGCGGCGGCGGTATTTTAACGAGCGGCGTCTTGAACGCTTCGTATTGCCGCGTCGTCGGGAACACGGGTTCGGGAGGCGGCGGCGTTTGCGTCGATATTGGCGGAGCGGTTAACTTATTAACCTGCGTGGTTTCCGATAATACGGCGACGCAAGCGGGCGGCGGTTTTTATTCGTGGGGCGCGGCGACGCTTACGAACGTGTTGCTTTCCGGCAATAAGACGCCGGCGTACTATGGCGGCGGCGGTTGCTACTTCAAAGGCGGCTCGGCGACGTTGCGACACTGCGCGATCGTCGACAACTCCGGAATCTACGGCGGCGGTATTCGCGCCGACGCGCCGACGACGCTTTACAATACGATCGTCGCGCAAAATACGGCGACCTCGTCCGGCGCGGACTTTTATGTCGCCGGCTCCGGCAAGTTGACCGCGTACAACGTATTGTCGAGCTATACGGCGTGGTCGAACGCGAGCGAAAGCGGCGTTACGAACTACATTTACGACGCTTCGCTACCGCTCTTTACGGACGCGGCGAACGGCGATTATACGTTGGCGGAGGGTTCGCAGGCGATTAATAAAGGAAACGACGCTTACGCGGTCGACGCTCAGGGGAATCCGTTGACGACCGACTTGGCCGGGAATTCGCGTTTCAGCGGAAGTTCCGTCGACCTCGGCGCTTACGAGTATACGTCGCCAAGCGTCGCGCCGGAAACGATTCGGACGATCGGCGACGTCTCCGCGGCGTTTGGCGAAACGGTCGAAATCAATCTCGCGCAATACTTTAGCGACGGCGATTGGACGTACTCCGTCAAGACGCCGGAAACGCTTTCCGACGCGTTGGTCGTCGCGCCGGTCGTCGAAGGCGACGTTTTGACGCTGAAATTCCTCGCGCAAGCCAATTACTTGCTCGACCTCGACCTGAGCGACGTCGAACTCGTCGTTGTCGCGTCGACCGCCGACGGAAGCGCGTCCGTCGATTCGAACGTTTTTACCGTCGGACTGACCGACCGCTACTCGGCACGCTTGGCCGCCGTCTTGACCGGCTTGACAACCGACGACGCTTACGATTACGAAATGGGCAAAGGCAGGAATAAGTATTACGGGGCCGAGGAAATTCCGGCTTCGGACGCGGCGAACGTCGTCGCCGGTTCGCCGATTTCGTTGCAACTTTGGTCGGAAGACCTTTCGGCGAAGCACGGTTTGACGCTCGAAAGCAACGTCGCGTTCACGTTTGTCTTGACGCTCGAAAACGCGACGCTCGACCTGAACGATACTTACGGCGACGACGGTTATTACGCCGAATTTTTCGGCGCGACCGGCTCCTATGTTAAAACCTCCGAAGACGCCGGTTACGAAGCTTTGGGCGAAAACGAGTATTGGATTTCCGTCCTTTATAATTATCGGGAAAAAGCGCACGGCGTTCAGACGCCCGCGACGCTTCTCGCGTCGTTGCCGGTGATTCCGAACGGCGAAGGCGCCGTTTCCGCGACGTTGCAACCTTGGACCGACGTCCGCGACCCGCTCGTTTACCGTTGCTTTAACGGCGTCTCTTGCGAAGTCGATCGGTCGCAAGTCGAGTTGCTCGGCGCGTCCTCGGCGGACGTCGTTTCGGAAGCGTTCGCGGAACTCTTCGTCGAAGAGGACGCGGAGGACGACTTCTGGTTCGAGCTTGAAAAGGCGTTGGGAAATCGTCGTTGAACGAAACGGCGGGTGAGCGGCGTCGATTTTGGCTAAACGCGGAATCGTCGTTCGTTAAACGCCGCGAGTTCGACGTTTAAAACGATAAGTCGCGCCGTCGAGACGAAATCTCGGCGGCGCGGTTTCGTTCTTGACGCGAGAAATCGGCGGAATTTGCGGAAGCGAAGGCGAGAAACGCTTGATTTTGGCGGCGCGAAACGGTATAATGGCGGCGGCCGGAAACGCGTTCGGCGAACGTTTGCGAAAACGGCTTCAAGTAAACGAGAAAGAAAAAAAGGGAACAAGGGGAACAAACGATGAAATTCACTCGTCGCGATTTTCTGAAAACGTCGACCGCGGCCGCGTTGGCGACCGGCGTCGGTTACGGCGTGTCGTTGGAGACGGTTCGAGCGCAAAGCGACGCGACGCCGACGGTTAAGCGTTGGTACAAAGGGAATATGCACCAGCACTGCCAATGGTCGGACGGCGACCCTATGCCGGAGTACGCCGTCGATTGGTACAAGTCGCGCGGGTACGACTTTATTTGCCCGTCCGATCATAACATTTTTCAAGCGAACGACTTGCGATTTACGTCGAACGGGACGAAGCCGAAGATGACCGCCGAAATGAAAGCGGCGTTTAAGGGCGAAACGTCCCTTTGGAAGCCGATGCAGTGCGACAAAATCAGCAACAAACTGACTCAAAAAGTCGTCGATCAAACCCGCGAACGCTTCGGCGCCGACTCGGTGCGCGTCAAAGAGGCGGGCGGGCTGACCTTCGTCCGTATGAAGTCGTTCGACGAGTTGGTCGAGCAGTTCGCCGAAGACGGTAAGTTCTTGTTGATTCCGGGGTTCGAGCAAACGGGAAGTTGCCCGGACAAGCGCGCCGTCCATATGAACTTCATCGGCGTTCGAAAAACGTTTAAATATATCAAGAAGGACGACCCGGTCGACACGCTCCGCGAAACGCTCGCCGCCGGACGCGAACTTTACGCCGATTCGCCGTTCCTCTTCACCGCGAACCATCCGCTTTGGAAGTTTTACGACATTTCGCCGACCGCGCTGATCGCCAACCCGGACGTTCGCTTTTTCGAGCTGAACAACAACGGGATTCATCGCGATTACGCCATTCGCGACGACGCTTGGGAGCCGGAGCATTTCTGGGACGCCGTCAACGCTTTCCGCGCGTTGGCCGACGTTCCGCTTCTCCTCGGGATGGGCTCCGACGACCG
>JAFSFF010000535.1 GCA_017435375.1 Thermoguttaceae bacterium | reverse complement strand
TAGTCGATTTCGTCTTTCGCGCCGACGACGACTTTATACGAACCCGGGACGGCGCCCTTGTATTTGCCGTCCGTTTTCATTTCGGCGACGCCGCTGGCGTCGGTTTTCCCGACCGCGGCGTAGGAGCCGGAGTCCGGAATCATCGTAACGCTGGCGTCGGCGAGGCCTTTGCCGTCGAGCGTCAGGGTGATCGTCGTCGGAACCGGTTTCGGCATCCCCGCCGGGAGTTTTTCGCCGCCGCAACCGAACGCCGCGACGAGCGCGAGAAGAGCCGGAGCCGCGACAAGAAGTTTCGTTAATTTCATTTCGCTTCCTTATTCAAAAAAAACGACGCGACCGGAGCCGCGCCGCCGTTTTCATTAAACGTTCAAGTTAAACGTTATTGGACGTCGGTTTCGCCGCCCGCCGGGGTTCCCATCGCGCCCCAAACGCCGAAGAGGCTCTTCGCGCGACCGTGATTTTGTTTTTCGGTCAGGTAGGAACCGCAGTCGATCGTTTCGCTAACGAAGCGGACGGAACCGTCCATCATCGCCGCGTTGACGCCGCCCGAGTGGTTCGACGACGCGGTGAAAATACCCCAGTTGTTGTCGCTCGTGCCGTTGGCGCAGCTCGGCGCGTTCGGCGGGAAAACGGTGTTGAAACCGGTAACGGAAATACGACCGTCGGCCCAACGGTGTCCGCGCCAAGCGGAGGCGGCGACGTAACGGTCGGGGTCGTAAGACGTATTGTCGTCCGGGTCGCGAGAGTTGAAGCAGTTGGCGCGCGAGGTCAGGTTGCTGTCCGTGCTGTTGATCGCGGTCGGGCTCCCGGTGCCGATAACGCCGCCCTTGACGCGCATCGAGGCGCCGGTTTCGCCGGTAACGGTTTCGCTGCAGAAGAGCGTGTTGCTCGCGCCGTCGGTCGCGGCGGCCATCGACTTCCACATAAAAGGGTTGAAGAGGGAACGCGGGCGCGTGTCGTTGGCGGTCGACCAACTTTCGAGGCGTTCGCAGTCCCACATACCGTCGCCGCGAGAAAGCGCGATGTTGGCGCGCCAAACGTGCGATTTATCCGGGGACGGTTGCGACGAATTGCCGTCCGACGGGCAAAGGAACGCGTCGATTTTCACGTCGACGACGCTTCCGTCTTGATCGGTCCACGGGGTCGGCGTGCCGCCGGACGTCCCGGTCGCGACGATCGCGTCGTAAGCCGCGCTTTGTTCGATATACGGCATAAGCGCGAAGTGAATCCCGTAACCGCAGTTGCCGCCGGAGTTGTTGACGCCTTCGCTCATGCGCCCGTAAGTCCCCGCCGTGCAGCGCGAGCCCGGGAGTTTGTTGTTCGCGTCGTGGTAGTTTTGAACCGCCAGCGCGAATTGTTTCAGTTGGTTCGTGCATTGCATACGGCGCGCCGCTTCGCGAGCCGCTTGAACCGCCGGCAACAGCAAACCGATCAAAATACCGATGATCGCGATAACGACCAAAAGTTCGACGAGGGTGAAACCGCGAAGTTTCCCCGACATAGAGCGCGACATTGAAAAGCTCCTTAACGATAAAATAATAAAAAACGCCGCGTTTCCGCGACCGACGTCTCGCTTCGGCGAAGGAGCGCCGAACGACCGCTTTTACCGCGAAACGACTAATAACGCAAGAGGCTAAGCGCGCCGAACGTCGCGTTTTTCACCGTATCGTTCGAAAACTCGCTCCATTACCCGCGCGACCGTTAAAATCGACGGAAAGCGCAGAATCGACGCCGCGGCGGTCTCGTTTATAGTTTTTCAAACCCCGACGCGCCGCCAAAGTTTCGCGCCTCGTCAAAATTTATCGAACGCCGCGACAAAAAGCAAGCGTTTTCCCAATCCGACGAAAAAAGTCGATTTTTTCCTCCTAACCTCCCGATTTTAGCGATTTTGCGTCGTTTTCCGCCGATCTTGCGTCAAAATAAAAAAATACGCAATTTAGAAAAGACCGCCGCAAGAAACGACGCGCCGTCGCGACCGAAAAACGGCCCCGACGGCGCGACGGCGAAAGTTTGCCGGTTCGAACGTTAACGGTTCGACGGCGCGCTTTCCCTTTCTCTTATTTCACTTCGACTTCGACTTCTTCCCGCGTCGAGGCGCCGAGGTCGAACGTTTCGGCGTTTTTACCTTCTTTGACGGTAATCGTCAACGGGGTCGTTTCGACGGCGGTAAACTCCGGCGCGACGAGCGAATAGCGTTTGAATTGGGCGACGCCGCCGCTTTCCTCGACGGCGTAACTCCATTTTTCGAGCGCGATCGGGTCGTCTTTAGGCGGCGGGCCGAACTCGCCGTAATCGACTTCGTCCTTCGCCGAAATAACGACTTTGTACTCGCCCGGGACGGCGCCCTTATATTGCCCGTCGACCTTCATTTCGGCGACGCCGCTTCCGTCCGTTTGCCCGAGCGCCGTCCATTGGTTCGAGTCGTCCGCCGGAATCAGCGTAACGTTCGCGTCGGCGAGGCCTTTGCCGTCGAGCGTTATCGTTAGCGTCGTCGGTTGCGGTTTCGGCATTCCGTCCGGAAGTTTTTTCCCGCCGCACCCGAGCGACGCGACGAGCGCGAAAGCCGCCGAAAACGCGACGGCGTATTTCCAGTTGAGCGTCATTTCCGTTTCTCCTTTCTCTCGTCGTCTCATTAATACGTCGTCGTTTCGCCCCCCGCCGGGGTACCGAGAGCGCCCCAGACGCCGAAGAGGCTCTTCGCTTGTTTTAGGTTTTGAAGTTGCGTCAGATACCCGCCGCAGTCGATCGTTTCGCTAACGAAGCGGACGGAACCGTCGAGCATCGCCGCGTTGACGCCGCCCGAGTGATGCGACGACGGCGGCATAATTCCCCAACTGTTGTCGTTCGTTACGCCGGACGTGCAGGCCGGAGCGTTCGGCGGAAAGACCGTGTTGAAGCCGGTCAACATAATGCGTCCGTCCAAACCGCGACACCCGCGACTCACCGCCGCCGCGGCGTATTTGTCGGGATCGTAAGAGGTTGGGTCGTCCGGGTCGCGCGAATTAAAACAGTTGACGCGAGAGGTAATATTGCTGTCCGGGCTCGTCGTCGAGACGCTTCCTCCGCCGCCGAGGACGCCGCCTTTAACGCGCATCGTACTCCCGACGTCGGCGGTAACGGTTTCGCTGCAGAGGAGCGTGTTGCTGGAGCCGTCGGTCGCGGACGCCAACTTTTTCCACATAAACGGATTGAAGAGCGAACGCGGACGGACGTCGTTGGCGGTCGTCCAACCGCTCAAGTTTTCGCAATGCCACATACCGTCGCCGCGAGAAATGCAGATGTTCGAACGCCAAATATATTGTCGGTTCGGCGCCGGTTGCGTTCCGTTTCCGTCCGACGGGCAGATGAAACCGTCGACGCGAAAGTCGAGGATTCCGCCGTCGCTCGTGTCGGTGAACGGGCTCGGCGTGTTGGTCGACGACGCGATCCGTTGATAGGCCGCTTGTTGTTCGATAAACGGAAGAACCGCGTAGTTTTGCCCGTAACCGAGGTTCGCCCCGGCGTTGTCGGGCCCGCGCGACATTTCCCCGCAGGTTCCCGCCGTGCAGCGCGACGCCGGGAGGTAAGATTGGTGCGTGTCGGCGTAATTTTGAATCGCCAGCGCGTATTGTTTGAGGTTGTTCGTGCATTGCATCCGACGCGCGGCCTCGCGGGCCGCCTGAACCGCCGGAAGGAGCAAACCGATCAAGATACCGATGATCGCGATGACGACCAACAGTTCGACGAGGGTAAAACCGCGTAGTTTCTCCCCCCCCCCCATTTTAACATTTTCGTCATAATAAAAGCTCCCGAAACTCTAAAAAATCGATAAAAGAGGCGCCGCGAAGTTTGCAACGACCTTACGTTCGGTTCGGTTTTCGCCGAACCGCGTCGCGGAAATCCCGACGACGTTTAAGATTGTATCGAACGCCGCGTCGCAACGCAAGCGTTTTTCCAAAATTCGACGAAAAAAGTTGATTTTCGCCTCAAAACCGCCCAATTTTAACGATTTTGCGTCGTTTTCCGCCGCCTTTTGCGTCAAAATAAGAAAAAATACGCGATTTAGAGAAGGACGTCGACCGCCGCAAGAAACGACGCGCCGTCGCGACCGAAAACGGCCCCGACGGCGAACGGCGAAAAGTTTGTCGTTTCGGACGTTAACGGCGAATTAGAGAACGACGCGCAACGCTTCGAATGCCGACGCGGCGACCGTTTCCGGCGTCTCGACGACGTTGACCGGCTCCCCGGCGAGCCAATTTTCGAGAACCCAAGCGGCCCGCGCCAACGTCGACTTCGACATATCGACGCAAATCGACGGTTCCTCGCCCGGCCAAACGATCTTTTTCGTCGGATGTTGTCGGCGCAAACGGTCGACGAGCTTCCACTCGGTGCCGACGGCGATAACCGAACCGTCCGCCGCTTTTTCGACGACGTCGATTAACTTCGTCGTCGAGCCGTACCCGTCCGCCGCGTCCGTCACCTCGAACGGCGACTCCGGGTGAACCCAAACTTGCGCGTTCGGCTCCGACGCGCGGATTTTGCGAATCGCGTCGACCGAAAAGCGTTGGTGAATCGGACAGCAACCGTCCCAAAGGATAACGCGCGCCGCTCGAACCGTTTCGACGTCGAGCCCGCCGAGCGGTTCGCCCGCCTTCCAAACGACGATCTCCTCCGGCGCGACGCCGAGCGCGAGCGCGGTCGCCCGGCCCAAGCGCGAGTCCGGCATAAAGAGCAATTTCGGGCGACGCTCGAACGCCCAACGGACGATCTTTTCCGCGTTCGCCGACGTGCAGACGCCGCCGCCGTTCGCCCCGCAAAACGCTTTCGTCGCCGCCGACGAATTGACGTAAGTAATCGGCGTAAACTCGCTAAAATCGACGACTTCCGAAAGTTCGCGCTTCCAATTTTCCGCTTGCTCGGCGGTTATCATATCGGCCATCGGGCAGCCGGCGGTCAAGTCGGGCGCCATTACGAGCGCGCGTTTCCCGCCTCGCTCCGCGATTTTTTCCGGGCGGTTGAGCAAAATATCCGCCGTTTCGAGCATAAAGTAGACGCCGCAGAAAAGAACCGCTTCCGCCGACGACTCCGCCGCTTTTTTCGCCAACGCGAGACTGTCGCCCAAAACGTCCGCCGTCTCGACGATTTCGTCCGGCGCGTAATAGTGCGCCATCACGACGAGGCGGTCCCCCGCTTCGGCGCGGACGGCGGCGATTCGCGCGCGCAGTTCGTCGTTCGTCAACTGTTCGTATTCGGCTAACGGTCGCATTGTCGGCTTCCTTTCGATTCTTCCGTTTTTAGCGTTTTAACGTCTTTCAACACCTTTAACGTTTTCAACGTTTTTAACGACGCCGACGTTTTCAACGCTTTGCTTTTTTTACCGCGCTCGACGCCGGAGCGTTCGGCGCAATTTTGCCCTTATTATTAATATTAATATACAGCGACGCGAATGAAAAATAAGGTCGCGAAGGAGCGCCGCGTCGAAAATTTTCCGCGCCGCCGCCGTCGCGACCGTTAAACTCCGCCCCTTTTGACTCGGCTTTCTCTTCGCTCGGGCTTTCTCCCGCTTGGTTCCGCGTTCACTCGGCGTCGTCGAAGAGCCAAGTCGAGAGGTAACGCTCGCCGCCGTCCGGGAGGAACGCGACGACGTTTTTCCCGGCGAACTCCGATCGAGCCGCGACTTGAAGCGCCGCGAAGAGCGCCGCGCCGCCGGAAATCCCGATAAGGAGCCCTTCGCGCCGCGCCGCCGCTCGCGCCGTCGCGCCGGCGTCCTCCGCCGAAACCGTTTGAATTTCGTCGACGACGGAACGGTCGAAGTTCGCGGGAACGAAATTCGCGCCGATTCCTTGAATCTTATGCGGCCCGGCTTTTCCCGTCGAGAGGAGCGGGCTCGCGTCCGGCTCGACCGCGACGATCAGAGCGCTCGAGCGCCGCGCCTTCAAGAACCGCCCGACGCCGGAGACCGTTCCGCCCGTCCCGACGCCGGCGACGACCGCGTCGACTTCGCCGTCGAGGTCGCGCCAAATGTCCTCCGCCGTCGTCCGAAAATGAACGTCCGGGTTCGCCGGATTCCCGAACTGCTCCGGAATCCAAGCGCCGGGAATCTCCGCTTGCAACGCTTCCGCCTTCTCGACCGCGCCGCGCATCCCGAGCTTCCCCGGCGTCAGGACGACCTCCGCCCCGTACGCCCGGCAAAGTTTCGCGCGCTCGACGCTCATCGAGTCCGGCGTCGTCAAAATCAGCCGATACCCCTTCGCGGCCGCGACGAGCGCGAGCCCGATTCCGGTGTTCCCGCTCGTCGGCTCGATAATCGTCGCGCCCGGTTTCAAAACGCCCGCCGCTTCCGCCGCCTCGACCATCGCCGCCGCGACGCGGTCTTTCGCGCTCCCGCCCGGATTGAACGCCTCGACCTTCGCCCAAAGAACGGCGTTCGTTTCGTTCAACCGCCCGACGCGAACCAACGGAGTCGCGCCCAACGTTTCCAAAATCGTTTCGTATCGCATCGCTTTTCCTCCCTCGGCGCGTTCCCTACTTCGACGGTCGCCTTTATTTTACCGTCGATTTTCGTCGCGTCAAGCGCTCGCTCTTCGCCGTCAGACCCAGCCTTCGCGCAAATACCAATCGACCGCCGCGGCGAATTGTTCCGCCAAGGGCGTTTCGAAGCGAACGCCAAGATCGCGCGCCGCCTTTTCGCCGGAGCAAATCCAAGGGCCGCGCAACGCTTCGACCGCTTTGTTCCAGTCGAGCGGCGGCGTTCGTCTCGCGACGATTTTAACGATTTCGCCGTATACGCCGGTTCCTAAAACGCCCAACGGCGGTATTTTGATCGTTTTCGGCTTCCGACCGAACGCGTCTCCGATCGCGGCGCCGAACTGCGAAAAGCGAATCGGACGCGCCGACGTCGCGAAGTAAACGCCGCGACCGGAACAGCGCGCCGAAGCGCCGCCGTTTTCCGCCGTCGAAATCGGATCGAGACTCGACGGCTCCGCTCGTTCCCCGCGCTCCGCCGCCGCGATCAGGAGCGTCGACAAGTCGTCGACGTCGACGAACGAATAAAAACGGTCGAGGTACCCCGGAACGAGGAAGACGCCGCGCTCCTTCGCCATTTTGTACAGCTCCAACGAAAGAACGTCTCCCGCGCCGAAGACGTAAGGCGGACGAACGATCGTCGTCGGCGTCGCGTCGGCGAAACGCAGAACTTCGCGCTCTCCGGCCAATTTGCTCCGCCCGTACGGCGAAATCGGGTTAGGAACGTCCGTTTCGCGCTTCAAACGTCGACCGTCGAAATCGGAAGAATCGACGTCGGCGACGGAATCGTTCGGCTCGGCTCCGTCGACGTTTCCCGTCTTTTCGCGCTTCGGCGCCGGGCCCGCTCCGGCCAGCGACGAAACGAGAACCAACGTCGGCGCGCCGGAGCGTCCTCCGCCGTTCGAGCTTCCGACTTCGGCGCAAACCTCGGCGACGTTCCGCGAACCGATTCGGTTGACCGCGTCGAAATCGCCGCGCCGCGTCTCGCGAGTCAGCCCGGCCAAATGAAAGACGACGTCCGCGCCCTCGACGCCGCGTCGAAGCGCCGCGCGGTCGTTCAAATCGCCGTCGACCAACTCGACGCCAAGCGCCGCCAAGCGCCGTCGATTCGACGTCGGTCGCGCCAAACAGCGAACGCGCGCGCCCGCCTCGGTCAAACGTTCCGCCAATCGCCCGCCGACGAACCCGGTCGCGCCGGTTACAAAAATAGACTTTTTCATTCGCGCCTCGCTAAACTGAACTAAATTCAAACGTTACAACGCATCGTCGTTCAAGTTTCAATTCGTCCGCGAACGCGTTCGACTTTCTCAAAAAATCGCGAAAAAGTCGATTTCGGCGCTAATTTCCTCCTCGGCGCAAATCTTTCCGGCGCGATTGAGCGTCAAAAATCGCTCGTCGTTTCGCTCGGCGTTTTACGTTTCAAATTTTTAATCCAATCCGGAACCGGAACGATTTTCCCGGAATTGTCGACGGTCGCCAACTTCGTCTTCCCGACCGCGAGCAACTCGCCGTCGCGGAAGAGGCGATACTCGTGTTCGAGACTCGCCCGCGTCGTTCGCAAGACGCGCGTTTTGAGCGTCAGCAAGTCGTCGTATTTCGCCGGTTTCATAAAGGAACACTCGGCCTTGACGACGACCATTTTCGTCGCGCTCTCCTCGACGTCGCGGTAACTGACGCCGGTCGCTTCGCGGAGCAATTCGGTGCGCCCCATTTCAAAATAGGTAAAATAGTTCCCGTGATAGACGACGCCCATCTGATCGGTTTCGGCGTATCGAACGCGAAATTGAATCGTTCCCTCGAACGGCTCCGACGCGGTCGCGTCGACGGCTTTATCGTTCGCGTTCGTTGGTTCGCCCGTCTTTTCGTTCGCGTTCGTCCCGCTCATTTCGCGTCGCCTCCTTCGTTCCCGTCTTTTTTCTTCCCGTCGTTCTCCTCTTCTTCTTCGGTCGGCGGAATCGGGCCCCCCGCCGCGTCGAAAATCGCCAAGAGGTTCAAGAGACCGGCGACGACGGTGAAAATCGTTCCGACGTCGAGCCAAGAATGAAGGTTCGCGGCGATCTCGGCGGAACTCGGCTGGTTCGGACGCGTCGCGTTTTCGTTCGGAAGACGCGGCGGCGCGAACGCCGTCGAGAGGACGCCGCCGTCGCCGTCGCCCAAACTTTTCGCTTGCAGATACGCCGGAATCGCGACGACGCCGACCGCCGCTTGCGGAACGAAATACAACCGTTTGTCGCCGGGTCGCCAAGACCAATAAACGTTGCGCGCGACCAACAACCGCCGCGGCGCGTCGTCGTTCGGCGTCGCCTCCCAATACGAGCCCATCCAAAGCCCGGCGAGGAGAATCGGCCAAATCGCCGCCGCGTAAATAATCGCTTTCGTCCGACGACCTTGATACCAATGTCCGAGCCCCGGAACGAGCCAAGCGAGAAGTCCGGCCAACCAAGGATTGCGCAACTCGACGTCGAACTCCTCTCGCGCCGCGCTCCGTTTCTTCGCGATCGATTCCGTCGCGACCGTCCCATTCTCCGTCGACGTTTCGCTCATTTTCATCCTTTCCGATTTCGATTTTGACGTTCGCCAACCTCTCGGCTCGCGCTCGCCCGACGCGGCGCTTCCCGTCCACTATTATAACGCGTTTTGCAAGAGACGGTAGGCCGTCCCCGACGCGTCCGATAAAAAACGCGCCTCCCATTCCGATTATAACGAATAAACCGGCGGTCTCTGTTAAGAAAGCGAAAAAAAAACGTTTTTTTGCCCGTAAAACGTAGAACAAGTTTTTTTCTCGTTAAAGCCGGGCCGCAAGGACTCGACAAACGCCCGCGCTTTCGGTATAATAGAAGAAAATCGGCGTTGGAATGTAAGAAACGCTCCTCCGTCGCTTCGCGTTTCGACCGCGAACGTCGGCGCCGAGCGTTTCGGAAAAATCGAGTCGAAAACGGGAAAAAGCGCGATGAAAGAAAAGCGTTACGGTTACGGGCCTTGGGAATACCGATACATCTGCAAAAAATGCGGACACGCCGTGCGCGCGCCGAAACACGAGGCGCCGTGCAGCGTTTGCGGCGGCGAATTTGGCCCTAAGATTTCGGTGCGAAAACTCTATCTCGAAGCCGAAAAACCCTATGAAATCGTCGAAGTCGAATACGTTCTTAACAAAACGATTTTCGAACGGATAAAAGAGGCGTTCGGTTTCAAGGTCGCGCCGCGTTACGGCGTTCGCGAAGAAAAACGCCGCCCGAGCCGCCGTTGGCGTTGGCAGACGCACGCGGAGGTCGAAGAGGAATCGGGAATCGTTCGGCACGAAGACTTTCTCTAATCGTCGCGGCGGGCGACGCGTCTTTTTGCGACGTTGTTTCGTCTAAGCCGCGAGATTTTGCGTTCGACGCGCCGACTTCGTCGCGCAACGAGGGCTTTTTCTTCCCTCCCCCCTTGTCGGCGCGGCGAAAAGCGTTATAATACGTCTATGAGATTGTTTCGGGGCGTGGCGCAGCCTGGCTAGCGCATCTGCTTTGGGAGCAGAGGGTCGCACGTTCGAATCGTGTCGCCCCGACTTTTTTGCATTTGACTCGACGCGAACGCTTGGGTTCGCGTCGAGTTTTTTTTCGCTTGCTTTCGAACGCCAAGACCGCGCGACGCTTCGACTTGCGGACGCCGAAACCGGCGATTACGCGTCGAATCGCGAACTTCGCC
>JAFSFF010000534.1 GCA_017435375.1 Thermoguttaceae bacterium | reverse complement strand
GAACGGCGACGAAGCGGACGGAACCGGGTTCGACGCCGTTTTCGTCGAGGGCGCCGTCGACTCGGCGGAGGTCTTGGCGGCGTCGAAATTAACGATTTCCGACGCGGATTCGGCGTTTCTGTACGGCGCGACGATTCAATTCGCGAATCGTCCGGACGGCGTCGACGAATCGCTCGACGCGTCGGTCGCCGGAACGAATTTGCGGGCGTCGTTCGACGAGCAAGGGGGCGTCGTAACGCTCTCCGGCGTCGGAACGCTCGAAGAATACGAAGACGCGCTCGCGTCGCTGACGTACTTCAACGCGAAGGAACTTTGCGACTTAACCGACCGCGTTGTAACGATTTCCGTTTTCGACGGCGTTTATTGGAGCGAAGCGGCGGAACTGACCGTCGCGATCAAGCCGACGAATTTGCCGAATATGACGGTTCAAGAGGCGTTCGTTTACGAAGGCGACGAAGGCTCGACCGTCGCGTCGTTCGTCGTCGAATTGGACGCTCCGGCGCGCCTCGACGTCGCCTTCAATTACCGCGTCGCGCTCGGCGGAACGGCGGTCGAGAGCGAAACGTTCGTCGTTCCGGTCGGCGACCCGAAAATCATCGCGCAGGGCGAGACGACCGCGACGATCGAATTTTACGTTCTCGGGAATTACGACGCGTTGAAACCGGAAGGGCTCGCCGCGGTCGAAGGAGGATACGAGAACCCGTCGACCGACTTTTTCTTGGAGATCGTCGATCTGGAAAACGCTTACTTGACGAACGAAGACGCGCTCGTCAAGGGAACGATTTACGACGACGATTCGCCGATTATTTTAGGGACGGTCGACGAATACGAGTTCGCCGGAACGCTCGATACCGACGGCGGGAAACGGCGTTACGTCTTTACGCTGACGCCCGAAACGAGCGGTTATTTCGCTTGGAAGGCCGATTTGGCCGACTTGCCGAACGGATTGACGCTGACCGTTCGGCCCGATTCGTTGGAAGCGGAGCCGCTTGAGCTTTCCGAGTCGACCGAGACCGGTCAACGCGTTCAATGGTTCGCGGATCCGTCGGTCGAATATTGGGTCGTCGTCGAGTCGGCGGCGGACTTTAACGCGGTCGCGGCGAAGCTCCTGCCGATCGACGAGAACAACGTCGCGCTTCTCGACGACGCGCTCGACGCCGCGACGGAAGAACTCCTCGAAGTTTTTTGGGACGACGCGGGACTCGAAATCGCCGTCGACGATTTCGCTTGGGAGTTGGCGCCCGATTCGACGCCGTTCGGGACGTATCCGACGTTCAAAACGGAATCGTATCCGGACGCCGCCGTCGATTTTTGGCTCGCGCCGGAGATTGTTGGAAGCGTCGCAAGTTCCGATTTGGGAACGACTTGGACGAGCGATTCCGGCGACTCGACGTCGTTGAGCGGTTTCGGCTCGATAACGTATCGAGCCGGCGGCGTCCGCGAAAACGTTCGCTTCGTCGGAACCGAAGGGGACGACGCGTTTTATTATGCGAACGGTTCCGGGTATTTTGAAACGTCGACGGGAAAAACGTATCGTTTTGAAAACGTTAACTCGGTTTTCGTCGACGCCGGAACCGGCGGAAACGACGTCGCGGTCGTCGAGGACACCGCTTTTAACGATTCTTTGAAAACGTCGAACGCCGATTTGACGCTTTCCGGCGGCGGGTTCTCGTTGGTCGCGAAAAACTTTACCGACGCGCGGATTGCGTTTGTAAACGGCGGCGAAGACTCGTTTTACGCGACCGACTCCGGCGACGACGTCGAGGCGGTCGTCGCGAAAAAGAAGGCGATTTTGAGCGGAACGTTCGGCGGCGACGAAACGACGCCGGGGCGCGAATACGTTCGCGTTATAACGAACGTCGCGGAGACGACGTTCGAGCCGGAGTCGACGTTGGGCGCGTTGACGGTCGTCGGCGACGATTCGACCGGGGCGAGCTACGTTGCGGAAATCGGCGCGCTGACCTATTTCGACTTGGAAACGAACGCGACGACGACGGCTCGCAACGTGAAGTCGCTGAAAATTTCCGGCGTCGCGGAAAGCGTCGGCGAGCGTTTTGAAGTCGTTTTGCCGGAAGACCTTGCGGAAACGAGCGAAGACGAGACGCATATCTCTTACGTCGATTCTAAAGGTTGGAAATTGTCGACGCCCCTTTGGAAAAAGGCGACGTTGACGACCGTTTCCGCGGCGATTTTGGACGACGAGCGAACGTCGACGGAACTTGGCGACGCGTTTTTTGCCGATGAATTTAGCGTTTGGGACGAATTTAACGACGACGTCGCGGCGGAAATCGCGGCTTTCGTCGGCGCGGTTCCGTTCGAGGTTGCGAGCGTTTTCGAAACGTTGGACGCGCTCGACGGCGACGACGACCGACGCAAACGCCGGACGCTTCGTTAGTCGAGCGGAACGATTGAAAAAGCGGCGGCGGTTTCGCCGTCGTTTTTTTATCGTCGTCGACGGAGACGACGCTTCGTTAAGCTGTTGAGGATAAAAGGGTTGAGAAATGGGAACGACGAGCGACGGCGCGACGCCCGAACGTTGGGCTAACTCGTTGGGAATGCAATTTTTGGCGGTTCGGCCCGGGACGTTCGAGATGGGGAGCCCGCGAACCGAGCCGCGACGTTTCGCCGATGAAACGCCGCGGCGAACGACGTTGACGCGACTCTTTTATTTAAGCGTTTTTCCGACGACGCAAGCGGAGTGGCGCGCCGTCGTCGGAGCGAATCCGAGCAAGAATCGCGGCCTCAAACGGGCGCCGGTCGAGCGCGTCAGCTGGATCGATTGCGTCGATTTTATTGAAAAACTCAATTCCGACGAATACTTGCTCGAATTGACGACTTTCTTAGGGCCCGAGTGGCGATACGGCCTTCCGACCGAGGCGCAATGGGAGTTCGCTTGTCGCGCCGGAACGACGACGGCGTATTCGTTCGGTGCGACGGCGACCGGCGGCGAAGGCGCGTTCGGGCGGCTAAGCGTCGGTTCGGCCGACGGGGAAGAAAAGGGGGGCGACGAACGAAGACGGAGCGCAACCGTCGGCGGCGAAACGACTTGCGAAGTCGGGCTTTTCGCGCCAAACCCTTGGGGATTTTGCGATATGCACGGGAACGTTTGCGAGTGGACGGTCGACCGATACGGCGAGTACGACTCGGCGCGTTCCGTCGATCCGACCGGCCCGGCGAGCGGCGCGGAGCGGGTCGCGAGGGGCGGAAGCTGGCGCAGTCCGGCGGAAAACTGTCGCAGCGCGTCGCGTTTCAACTTTTTAGCGACGTATCGCGGCGATAATTGCGGGCTTCGCGTCGGGATTTTTCGCCGGAATTAAGGGCGATCGAGACGTTCCGGAGTT
>JAFSFF010000533.1 GCA_017435375.1 Thermoguttaceae bacterium | reverse complement strand
GCGCGTCGATCTCTTTAAACGGCAAGTCTTACGAAACGCGAATTTTTGCGCGCTACGGCGTCCGAAAACCGTCGCCGACGCCGTCCGTCGCGCCGACGACGCTCGACGGTTGGCGCGCGTTGGAAGCGAAGTTCGCCCCGTCGACGCTCCGCGACGAAATAACGCTAACCCGTTTGCAACTCGAATATTACGACGCGCCGGAGGGAACGGTATCGGACGCCGCGCTTGAAGCGTTGGTCGATTGGTTCAAGACACGCCCGGAACCGCAACGCGCCGCTTGGCTCTTTTCGTTAAAACTTCGAGCGCTTCATTTTTTCAAAAAACCGCTCGAAGCAAAGCGCGCAACCCTTTATAAAAAGTTAACTTCCGCTTTTGAAAACGCAACCGAGTCCGGCGACGACGCCGAGTAACGACGCCGCGCGCTTTTCCCTTTCAACGGAGAAAACGACGATGAAACGAAACGCTTTAATTCTCTTTTTCGCAACCTTTACGTTCCTTGCGTTTGGCGACGTCGCGAACGTTCGTCGTTCCCTCGCGGCGGAACTTCAAACGCCGCCCGCCAAAACCGACGCCAAAACCGACGCAAACGTCGCGCGACAAGAGTTTGCGTCGTTAACGAAGGACGGAGCGCTTCGAACGCGCGCCGCCTTTTATCCGACGGAACTCGCGTTCGGCGACGTCGGTTATTTCGCAACGTTCGAGCGCAACGTCGGCGACGAAACGTTTTCCCCTTACGCGCCGTTCGAGTTTGAACTCGCGAAATATATCGACTTAGGCGCGATTACGTTAACGTCCCCCGACGTTCCGGGTCGATACGAAATTGCGCCGGAACTGGCGACGCGGCGTTTCTTCGTCAAGAAAATCGGGTTCCGACTCCGCGAAATTCCGCCCGGCGTCGAACGACGCAAAGTCGCCGTCGCGCTTGAATTTCCGCCGCTCGAAGATTGGAACGCGCCGTTTTGGGCGAGCGTTCGCGACAAGCTGTCCCATCAAAACGCCGTCGAGTTGCGACTCCGCGTCGAATTTTCCCGCTCCGAAGCCGATTATCCTTTCCGCGTCGACGAAGCGTTCGAAACGTCGCTCGTTCTTAAACGCCGACCCCAAAACGAATTAGAACGCTTGGCGCGTTGGTTCGACGCGACGCCCGCCAACCTCTTTCCGGAGCGTTTCCCCAACGGCGACGGCGCCGTCGTTAAAGCGCCGTCGTCGAAGGGGACGCCCGATCTCGTTTCGAGCGGTGCGAGCGACGTCGAAATCGGCGGCAAGTTTTACGATCCTTGGCTTTTCGTCCGTCCGGGTTTTCGCAAGCCGTCCGACCCGAACGCGCCGACGACGGTCGACGGTTGGCGACGCCTTGAAACGGAGTTCGCGCCGTCGACGCTTCGCGACGAGATTACGTTAACTCGTTTGCAGCTCGAATATTACGACGCGTCGGAGGGGACGGAATCGGACGTCGCGCTCAAAACGCTAGTCGACTGGACGTCGCAGCTCCAGGAACCGCAACGCGTCATTTTGTCGCAATCGATTCGCTCGAAGCACGGGCGCCTTTACGAAACGCCGCTTAAAGAGAAAAGCGCCGCTCTTTGTAAAGCGTTGGCGCCCCTCTCGACAAGCCAAACGCTCGCGCCAAACGACGCCAAGTAACGCCGAAACGCAACAAAAAAACGCCGGTTCCAGAGAACGCGGCGTTTTTTCGTCTCGATTCGGTTCGACGCTTAAAACGACGAAACCGTTTAACGCGTCGGAATCAGTCGAGGAACCCGACCAGCTCTTGACTGCGGCTCGGCTGCTGCAGTTTGCGCACCGCTTTCGCTTCGATTTGGCGGATGCGTTCGCGCGTAACTTTAAAGATGTGGCCGACTTCCTCCAGCGTGTAACTGTAGCCGTCGCCGAGGCCGTAACGCAACTTGATGATTTCGCGCTCGCGGTAGCTCAACGTCTTCAGCACCTTCAAAATACGCCGACGCAACATTTCCTGCGTCGCGCCGACCGCCGGGTTCTCCGCCGCGCCGTCCGGGAGGAGGTCGCCGAAGTGGCTGTCCTCGCTGTTCCCGACCGGGCGATCCAACGAAATCGGGAAACGGTTCATCGCCAAAATACGACGCGTTTCGTCGAGCGGAGCGTTCGCCGCTTCGGCCGTTTCCTCCAACGTCGGTTCGCGACCGAATTCTTGCAAAAGTTGACGCGTAACGTTGCGCATTTTCGACATCGTTTCGACCATATGCACCGGAATGCGAATCGTTCGGCTTTGGTCGGCGACGGCGCGGGTGATCGCTTGGCGAATCCACCAAGTCGCGTAAGTGCAGAACTTAAAGCCGCGTCGGTACTCGAACTTGTCGACGGCGCGCATCAGCCCGGCGTTCCCCTCTTGAATCAGGTCGAGGAAGCTCAAACCCCGGTTGCGGTATTTCTTGGCGATCGAAACGACGAGGCGCAGGTTCCCCTCGGAGAGGCCGCGTTTCGCCTCTTGGTACTTCGCGAAAATTTTCTTGATTTCGTCGACGCGGTTGCGCAAGCTCGTCGGCGACTCTTGCGTCATCTGCAGGATGTTGCGGTATTCCATCTGCCAAAGGCGACGTTCGTAAGCCGGACGCCCGCTCGCTTTATGTTCGCGAATCCAACGGCGCAACTCGTCGACGCGGCGGCTGTACGCCTC
>JAFSFF010000532.1 GCA_017435375.1 Thermoguttaceae bacterium | reverse complement strand
GACTTCGTGTTGGGCCCGGCTTGCGAAATCGTTCCAAATTGGCGACTTCCGACGACCGGTTTGACGTTGCGCGAACATCGGCGGCTCTTGGGCGCGAACTTCGCGAATTTCGAGTCGACGGCGTTTTGGACGCAAACGGTCGCGACCGGCGGCGTTTTAACGGTTGTTAAGTCTTTTAAAACCGACGTTTAACGAAGCGTTCCGAACGGGCGCGTCTCCGGGTTGGAAAAGCGAACGAGAAAGCGTTCGAGCGTCAAACGCGGGTCGCTCCGGCTTCCGCCTTTGAGGTCGACGTCCGCTTCGAGGAGGGCCGCCGCCAAACGTTCGCCGCGCCGCCGTCCTAATTTCTTGAGTTGTTCGGCGTATTTCGCGCGGAAAAAGGGCTTGACGCCGACTTTGTCGAGAATCGTCGTCATATTCGGAACCGCGCCCGCCGCCTCCGTTTCGACGAAAAGCTCGGTCGCCGCCGCCAATTTACGGAGCGTCGCCGCCGCTTGGGCGAGAATCGCGATCGGCGCTTCGCCCGCCGTTAGAAGTTTGTCGAGTTGCCGAAGCGCTTCCGCCGTTTGACCGCCGAGCGCCGCGTCGATCATGTCCCAAACCTTCTTTTGCCGCCAAGCGCCGACTTGCGTTTGAACGAGTTCGACCGTCAGTTCGCCGGGCGGATTGGCGAGGAGCGCGAGTCGTTTCGCCTCTTGGTCGAGCGCGCCGAGGTCGTCGCCGACGAGTTCGACGAGCGTTTCGGCGGCGTCCTTCGAAATCTTCGCGCCGCAACTCTTGGGCGTCCAACGCGTTAGCCAACCGGGAATCTGCTTTTGCGGGATCGCTTTGCAGTCGACGACGAGCCCCTTGGCGACCGCTTTCTTGTAAAGGCGCAGGTTGCTCGGGAAGGAGTTCGGCTGCAGCAGGAGAACGCCCGACGCCGCCGGTTCGTCGAAGTAAGTTTCGAGTTTGTCGCGGTTTTGCGAAATGAACGAGTCGGCCGATTCGATTTGAACGAGCCGTTTTCCGGAGCCGAACATCGCCAGCGTCGACGTTTCCCGAATCGCGTCGACGAAACTGACCGCCGCGCCGTCGTACCGCGTCAGCGAAAAGTCGGCTTCGTCGTCCGGCAACACGAGCGAGCGAATCGTCCGAAAGACCTCCGTCCGCAAGAACGCTTCGTCGCCGAAAACGACGCAAACGGGCGTAATCGGGTACTTTTCGGGACTTTGAAGAAAATCGAGCGCCGCGACGGCTCCGGTCGCCATAACTCCCGTCCTTTCGTCGGTTGCGAAGACGCGGGCGAGGTCGAATCGTTCGCGTTCTTCCCGAAAATAAAAGAAAAAAAGCGAAAAAAGGAAAAAGAAGCGAGAGGTCGAAACCGCCGCTCGGCGAAAGCGAAAAACGTGCTTTCCGGCGAGCGGCGGCGCAACGGGAAACGCCTTATTTGTTGGCGCGGCCCAAGAATTCGCCGGTACGGGTGTCGATCTTGATGATTTCGCCCTGTTCGAGGTATTCCGGAACTTGAACGATAAGGCCGGTTTCGACCGTCGCCGGTTTGCTGCGCGACGTCGCCGAGTTGCCGCGGGCCGCCGGGTCGCATTGCGTAACGAGCATTTCGACCGTCGTCGGGAGATTGACCGCGACGCAGCGTTCTTCGTAAATCAGCGCGAAAATCCCTTCGAGACCTTCTTTAATATAGTTCATCTCGTCGGCGATATCTTCCTTCGCGATGTTGTAAGTCTCGTAGTTTTCGGCGTCGAGGAAGTAAACGTCGGACGCGTCGGCGTAGCTGAACGTAACGGCGCGGCGGCGGAAGTCCGCTTCGTCCATCATATCGGTGCCCTTAAGTTTAAGGTCGACCTTATCCTTCGTGATGAGGTTGCGGCAGCGGAACTTGTAAAGGGTCGCGGCGCCGCGGGCGGACGGAGTTTGGACTTGGAGGTTTTCGACGATAATCGGCGCGCCGTTGTAAACGACGATGTCGCCGCGTTTCATATCCTTCGCGATCATTGCAGGAAGCCTTTTAAGCGGAAGTTGTTGTTTTTAACGGTTTGCGGTCGAGCGTTTCGGACGTCCGACGGGGCGGGCGCCGCGAAGTAAAAAGCGGTCGACAAACAAAATATCGTCGGATATTATAGCGCGTTTCGGCGATTTGAAAAGCGGGCGCGTTCGGTTCGACGGCGACTTTTGGCGACTTTTGTTTTTGAAAACGGTTGGTTTTAGCGATTGTATCGGTTGCGACGGTTGAGAGGACGAGGCGATTCGGCGTTAAAGTCGCCGCGAAATTCGCGGTTTGTCGAACGGCGTCGCTTTTTGGAGAAAAGCGCGCGTATTGGAAAAAATCCGAGCGCGAGCGTTGATTTTCGGCGGCGAGTTTGGTAAAATAACGAGGTAAGAGCGGGGAACGGCGCGCCGGACGCCGCTCGTCGAGGAATTTTTAACGACTTTATCGCCGTCGAATCGGGCGGCAAAGGAAGGTTTTATGTTGTTGAGAATGAATAAGTTGCGTCTTAGCTTGTTTGGGGCGGCGCTCGGCGTCGCGACGTTGGGCGTTTGCGCGGTTCCGCAGGTCGAAGCGCAAGACGCGAAGACGGAGAAAGCGGCGAAAAAAGCGTCGATTCTCGTCGAAAAAGGGCTTCTTAAAAACCCGGACGCGATGTTGCGAACGAAGTTTCTCGCGGAGATCGACGCGGCGCGGGACGCTTGGATCGCCGAATATGAGAAAGTCGAAACTCCCGCCGACGTCGAGGCTTATCAAAAGAAAAAGCGCGACTATTTCTTGAACGCGCTCGGCCCGATGTGGGAGCGAACGCCGCTCAACCCGCAAATTACCGGGCGTTTGACGAAGGAAAAATTCCGCGTCGAAAACGTGATTTTCGAGAGCCAGCCGGGCGTTTACGTTACCGGCGCGCTCTTTTTGCCGCTCGAAGAACGCTTCAAGGGCCCGTACCCGGCGATGCTTATCTCTTGCGGACACTCGACTAACGGCAAGGCGTACGACCTTTATCAAAGTCTCGGGATTCTCGCGGCGGTCAACGGTTTGGCGGCCTTCGTCGTCGACCCGATCGACCAAGGCGAGCGTTTTCAACACCTTAACAAGGACGGCAAACCGACTTCGGTCGGCGTCCAAGCGCATAATCTCGTCGGCGCCGGCGCGACCCTCGTCGGTCGAAACTGCGCGACGTTCGAGGTTTGGGACTTGATGCGCGCCGTCGATTATTTGCAAACCCGCGACGACATAATTCCCGATAAAATCGGCGCTTGCGGCACCAGCGGCGGCGGAACGCAAACCGCTTACATTATGTCGCTTGAAGACCGAATCGCGTTGGCGGCGCCGTCGTGTTATATTTGCAGTATTTACGACGATCTGACGCATAACCTCGGCCCGCAAGACGCGGAACAGAACATCTTCGGGCAAGCGGCGTTCGGGCTCGATCACGCCGACTATCTTTTCCTGCGCGCGCCGATTCCGACGCTGATGTGCTGCGTTACCGGCGACTTTTTCAACGCGACCGACGGCTGGCGCTCGTACCGTTACGCGAAGCGGATTTTCTCCCGAATCGGTTGCAGCGAAAGACTTTCCATCGTCGAGCAAGACCAAGGGCACGGGTACGGCGAACAGTTGCGCGTCGCGACGATTCGCTGGGCGTTGCGTTGGTTGGCGGGGCGCGACGAAGCGATTACGCAACACGACCAACCGCTCTTGACCGAGGAAGAACTCCGTTCGATTAAGAGCGGCAAGGGCGTGATGAGCCTTCCTAACGCCAGAACGTCGCACGACTTAACGCGGGACTTGGCGAAAGAACTCGCGGCGCCGCGTCGCGAACGTTGGACGAATATCTCCGCCGAGGAAGCGTCGCAAGTCGTTAAAGAACGGGCGGTTATACGAAGCGGTAAAGACGCGCCGACGGCGAAAATCGTCGCGAGCGACGGCGCCGACGTCGTCTTCGAAACCGACAAAAATATCTTCCTGACCGCGAAAACGAACTTCGCCGCCGACGAAAAATTCGACGCGCTGACGCTCGTAATTAGCGACGTCGGAAGAACTTCCGAGCCGACGAACGCGCTCTTCGCCGCCGAAAACGCCGGGAAAATCGCCGCCGTCGAGTTGCGCGGATACGGCGAGACGCAAGCTAAAGGCCGCGATTACTATCGTTACTCCGATTTCGGAACGGACGGATCCGACTTCTGCTTGGCGTATCTCCTTGGAAAATCTTACGTTGGGCTCCGCGTCGACGACTTGCTGGCGGTCGCGAAGCATTACCGCGAAACGACCGGGGCGAAAATCGCCTTGAAAGCGGAAGGGCTCGCCGGAACGGTCGCGCTTTGCGCCGCGGTCGTCGAACCGGAAGCGTTCGCGTCGGTCGAGCTGATCGGCGACCTCCCGACTTGGACGGCGCAACTCGAAGCCGCGCCGACGAAAATCGTAATGACGAACACGATCTTCGGCGTTCTTAAAGACTTCGATATCGACGACTTGCGTTCGTATCTCGAAAAGCGCGGGACGTTGAAATGACCGGGGAAAACCGCGCTTGATTTTTGCGAAAAAGCGCGTATAATTATTACGGGAAAGCGGGGCGACGCGCGAAATTTTACGCGAGCCGTTCCGCCGCCGTTATGTTTTATCGACGCTGAGGCGAGTTGTAAGTCGGGCGTTTGATGGGTTTAGGTTGTTTGAAAAGAAACAAAACGATGGATTCCGCCGCGCTTTTTAAGATTCAGTACGGACTTTTTTTGATTTCGACGCGAGAAAACGAACGCGACAACGCTTGTATTGGCAACGTGTTGGCGCAAGTTTCGTCGTCGCCGCTTCGTGTCGCGCTTTCGAGTTCGAAACGCAACTACACTTGCGAAATTATCGAGCGAACGGGGCGCTTCAACGCGTCGACGTTGACGGTCGAGGCGCCGTTTTCGTTTTACGAGCGTTTCGGTTTCCAAAGCGGACGCGACGTCGACAAATTCGCCGGGCTCGACGTCGTTAGGGCGGCGAACGGACTCGTTTACGAGCCGCGTTTCGCGAACGCTTATTTGAGTTGCAAGGTCGTCGAATCGCTCGACTTAGGTTCGCATCGACTCTTTGTCGCGGAGATCGAAGACGCGAAAGTTTTGTCCGACGTCGAATCGGCGACTTACGAGTATTACCGTTCCGAAGTGAAACCGAAGCCGGCGGCGTCCGCGAAGGGCGTTAAAGGTTGGCGTTGCTCGGTTTGCGGGTACGTTCATAAGGGAGCCGAATTGAATATACACTCCAACTTGGCTCAAGAAAACCTCGTGCGGATATTGTTATTTTTGATAAGGATTGCGAAAACCAAACTCAAGAAAATGTCAAACTGATTATTGAATGTAAAAAAGAGGCAGTTGAAGCACGTAACGCCAAAGACGG
>JAFSFF010000531.1 GCA_017435375.1 Thermoguttaceae bacterium | reverse complement strand
GGGGGAGCGACGAAATTTTTTTTGGCTTAAATCGCTAAAACTTTATCGCTACTTATTTAGCGATTAGGGGAAAATGCCGCCGGCGACTTGTCAAAGGAAGTTAACGGCGCGAAAAATGAAGAGTTAACGCAATCGACTCCCAAATGTCGCTTGGCTTGGCCGGGAAAAGGGAAGGGCGTCGAAGCAACGTATGCAAAGGAGCGGCGTTAGGTTGACCGCGCCCTTGCGGAGTAAACGGAGGGGAGAAAGCGGGAGCGGAAGTCGAAGCGTTGGCGTGAGGCGGACGAGAGCGCGCGGCCGTCGTCGAGTTTCAACGCTTTGTTTGCGCCGCGACCGGGCGTTGAGCGCGACAACGCTTAGTAATGCGAAACGTAACCGCTTTTGCAGTGAACGCAATAACCCGTGTCGCGACAACCGACGCAAATCGGCATCATAGGATGGCGCGGGCGACCGTTGCAAATACCGCAAACGAGCAAGCCTTTGCAGTTCGGGCAAAGTTTGGGCGCGTTTTCGACGTCGCAACACTGGGCGCAGAGACCGGTTCCGGTGCAAGCGTTGCAAATAATGCTTCCGCCGTGGTCGTAGCGCGACTCGTAGACGAGACCGTCGCCTCGACAAAGCCAACAGACGCCTGAGCCTGCGCAGTCGAAGCAGTTGGGATTGGGGGTGGAATCGGCGCGACCGAAGGCGCCGGGATTAGAGGAGTCGGCGCATCCGGCAAAAGCGCAACAAAAGACGGACGCGGCGAAAATGGTGGCGAGGAAGCGTTTCATAGGATTCTCTTTCTTGGTTTTATTTTCTTGGAATTTAAGTATAAAAGGGGAAAGTTATTCCTTTAGCCTTTAAGAGGCGCCGCGATGAAAAATTCCTACTTTTCGGCGGTTTTTTTAAGCGAAATTTTTACGTTCAGACGCTCGAGGTATGAAACGGCGAAGCCGAGCCGCCTCAAAGGCTCCGGTTCGCGGTTTTCATTCGAACGACAAATGGGGAACGGAAGAACTGCGGAATTCGAAGTCGGTAAAATGAAAGAACGCGTTTGAACGCCAACCGAGTGTTTTTTAACGCGAACCTCCGTTCGGATGCGTCGCGACTTCGGTAAGTTGCCGGGCGGGGCGAACGTTTTTGCCGCCGCGTTTTACTTAAATAATTGCCGCGGTAATGAGCAAAGCGCGGGCGGGGATTTTATTGTTTGGGTTCGTTGTTGCTTTCCTATTTCCGATAAAATAGGTTTGTCGAATAAAGCCGACAAGCGTTAACGTTAATCTGAATTTTAAACGAAACGGAAACCTTTACCGCTTTCGTGAATAAGAAGGTAAAAAGCGAAAATGTGAGCGCTTATTAGAGAAATTTTTTAGAAATTTTTGACAAAAGAATATTAAAACAAAAGCGAAGTTTTTGGATTGTAATCGTTATGTCTTTTTATTGAGACGGCGAAACGCGATGGAATAAGAAACGCGCCAGGCGTCGACGAGCAACGCTTGGCGCGTAAAACCGTTGCGACCGTTAGAATTTGAAGTAACGAACGGCGTTATTGCAGCAAATATCGCGAACGATTCCGCCGATCCAGTCGAAGTCGTTTGGGAGGAGGCCCGCTTCCATCTCGCCGCCAAGGAGGTTGCAGAGGATGCGGCGGAAATATTCGTGGCGCGTATACGACAGGAACGAACGGCTGTCGGTCAGCATACCGACGAAAAGACTCAGCAAGCCCATATTCGACAGCGTTTCGAGCTGCTCTTCCATTCCGTTCTTTTGGTCGAGGAACCACCAGCCGGCGCCGTACTGCATTTTGCCCGGGAACGAACCGTCGTTGAAGTTGGCGATCAGCGACGCGAGGAGGTAATTCGAGTCCGGATTGAGGTTGTAAACGATCGTTTTCGGGAGGTTTCCGTCGCGGTCGAGGTCGTCGAGGTAACGGGAAAGCGCGCGACCGTAAGCGCCGTCGGCCATCGAGTCGCACCCGGCGTCCGGGCCGAGGCGGTTGAAGATTCGCGTCGAATTGTTCCGCATCGCGCCGATATGCAGTTGCGACGCCCAGTTCTTTTCGGCGTCGAGACGGCCCAAGTCGGAGAGGAGAACCGACGTCAGCGCAAGCGACTCTTCCGGCGAAACCGTGAAACCGTGCAAGATTTTCGCGAACGCGCTTTCCAGGTCGCCCTCCGAAACCGGCGCCGACCATTCGAACAGCTCGAAACCGCAGTCGGAGAGACGGCAACCGGCGGCGTCGAAGTAGGCGTGACGGGCGGCGAACGCGTCGCGCAAACCGGCGAACGAGCGAATCGCGACGCCGGACGCTTCTTCGAGACGGCGCAAATAATCGTTATAATCGGAAACGCTTTCCGCGGTCGCGCAGTTTCTCGGGAAGGCTTTATCGGGGCGGAAGGTCGGGAGAACGCGAATCGGAAAACGACCGGCGGCGTTATCTTCGGCGATTCGACGGTGATCGGCGAGGTCGTCGGCCGGGTCGTCGGTCGTGCAGACGAGTTCGACGTTCATTTGCCGCATAATTCCGCGCGCCGAAAACTCCGGTTTCGCAAGAAGGGCGTTGCAGGTTTCCCAAATTTCCGGCGCGGTTTCGGCGTTGAAGTAACGGTCGTTGATTCCAAACGGACGGTTCAGCTCCAACATCGTCCAGTGAAAGAGCGGATTGCGAACCGTTTTGGGCGAAACTTCCGCCCAACGCGCAAACTTTTCCCAATCGGACGCGTCGCCGGTAACGAAACGCTCGTCGACGCCCGCCGCTCGCAACGCTCGCCATTTGTAGTGGTCGCCGCCGAGCCAAATTTGCGTCATGTTCTCAAAACGACGGTCGTCGGCGATTTCTTTCGGCGAAAGGTGGCAATGGTAGTCGACGATCGGCGCGCTTTCGGCGTACTCCCGGTACAACCGTTCGGCGCTCTTCGTTTGTAGAAGGAAATTTTCGGTAATAAATCGCGGCATTACGGCGCCCTTTGCGGAATATGACGATAATAACGAAAAATAACCGGCTTAACGGAACAAACCGGAGGAACCGGTAAAACGAAAACGGCGAGGAAGCGCCGCGTTTGTAAGACTCGAACGACCGGGAAAAGCGAACGGAATCGAAACCGGTCGCGCGGGTCGCGCAAACGCAAGAAATGGAAAAGCTCCGAACGTCGTTTAACGAATTTAACGCTTTTGACGGCGTTTTAACGTAAAAACAACGTTTCGGGGCGCAAAAATTCCGTCGACGCGTTCTTTCGTTTGCTAGCGATGAAAAAACGCGCCTTGGAATGACGCGGAAACAGCCGAAACGGCTCCGCTTTATAACGACGTTAACGATTATAGCGTCGGTGAAACGGCTAAACGTTAAGTCGAAGAATCGCCGCGCGCTCGACCAAACGACGTTTCGTCGAGCGCGATTTAGGCGATTAAAGTTGAGTCAAACTCATTTGCCCGCTTTCGGACCGGCGGCGCAAACTTCCGGAGTCGCTTGGTCGGCGAATTTCGCGAAGTTTTTGTGGAACGCGGCGGCGAGGTTGGTCGCGGTTTCTTTGTACGCGGCTTTGTCGGCCCAGCTGCTTTCCGGAACGAGGACTTCGCTCGGGACGTTCGGGCAGGTCGTCGGAACGGCCAAACCGAAGATTTCGTCGGTAACGAATTCGGCTTTTTCGAGTTCGCCGCTGTGGATCGCGTCGACGATGGCGCGGGTGAATTTAATCGACATACGTTTCGCGCCGCTCGCGGCCGAACCGCCGGCCCAACCGGTGTTGACGAGCCAAACTTTGGAGCCGTATTTGTTCATATTTTCGGCGAGGAGTTCGGCGTATTTCATCGGGTGCCAAACGAGGAAGGCTTCGCCGAAGCAGGCGGAGAAGGTCGGTTGCGGTTCGGTAACGCCGACTTCGGTCCCGGCGACTTTAGCGGTGTAACCGCTGATGAAGTAGTAACCGGCTTGTTCCGGGGTCAGACGGCTGACCGGCGGGAGAACGCCGAAGGCGTCGCAGGTGAGGAAGACGATGTTCTTCGGATGGCCGCCTTGGCAGGGTTCTTTGATGTTTTCGATGTAGTTGATCGGGTACGACGCGCGGGTGTTTTCCGTGATGGCGTCGGACGCGAAGTCGACTTCGTGCGATTTTTCGTCGTAAACGACGTTTTCGAGAACCGTGCCGAATTTAATGGCGTTGTAGATTTCCGGTTCGCTTTCGGCTTTCAGGTTGATGCACTTCGCGTAGCAACCGCCTTCGATGTTGACGACGCCTTCGTTCGTCCAATAGTGTTCGTCGTCGCCGATGAGCTTGCGGTTCGGCTCGGTCGAAAGGGTCGTTTTGCCCGTGCCGGAGAGACCGAAGAACAAGCAGACGTCGCCGTCTTTACCTTCGTTCGCCGAGCAGTGCATCGAGAGGAAGCCTTTTTTCGGCATGAGGTAGTTCATGATCGTGAAGACGCCCTTCTTCATTTCGCCGGCGTATTCGGTGCCGAGAATGACGAATTCGCGACGTTCGAAGGAGAGGTCGACGCTCGTCGGGGTCGTGAGGGATTCGGTCGTCGGGTCGGCTTTGAATTGACCGGCGTTGAAGACGACGAAGTCCGGTTCGCCGAAGTTGGCGAGTTCTTCTTCGGTCGGACGAATGAGCATGTTGTGCATGAAGAGCGCGTGGTAGGCGCGAGCGCAAATGATGCGAACCTTAATGCGGTTTTCTTTGTCCCAACCGCCGAACGCGTCGACGACGTAGAGGTGATCGCGGGTGTTCAGGTAGTCGATCGCGCGGCAACGGTTTTGCAGGAACGCGGCGTCCGGCATTTCAATGTTGACGGAACCCCACCAAATGTCGTTTTCGCTTTCCGGGTTGCGAACGACGCGCTTGTCCTTGGGGGAGCGGCCCGTTTTTTTGCCGGAGAGGTTCATCAAAGCGCCCGCCGAGCTGATCGCCGCGCTTTCATATTTGAGAGCGTCTTCGTAGAGTTGAGCCGGGGAAGCGTTGCGGAAAACTTTGGAGACGGTAATGCCGTATTGAGTCAAGTCAAAGCTCATTATTTTGGCCTTTCCTAAGGTGGGTTCGACGTCCCGCGAAGTCTCGCCGTCGCTTTATTTAAAGCGCGACCGACAAAACGACGAGGGAAGGTGTGCGAAAACTAAATTTTGAAACAGACTCCCGTTCCGCCGCCGTCGCGTCTCGTCGTTCCGACGTTGCGTTTGCAAATGCTTCGGAAAGAAACGCGGCGGTGAAATCGGACGTTGAGTCGACGGCGTTCGCGCTTGCGCCTTCGCGCCCCGACCGGCGCCGGAGGGGGAACGGAGGAAAAGCGTATCGATTCCGTACTCAAACACTCGCGATTATATCGGATTTTTTACAAACGAACAGCCCCCCGACGACGTCATTTTTCTTTTTTCCTCATTTTTGTCGATTTTTTTTAAAATTAAAACGCCGTTGTCGCGTCGAACCGGGCGTTTAAAGGGAATCCGATTTCGAGCGTTCGACGGGAAAAGCGTTTTCTTTTCGAAGCCGTCTTGGGTAAAAAAGGGGAGCGGAGCGCGATGGCGCGACCGATTTTTTTCGCCTTTTTTTCTATTTTGGCGTCGCGGCGTCTTTATTAATCTAAATTGACGTATTATTATTAAAGGGACGAAGCGCGTCGCGAGGCGGCGTCCGTTGCAACCGTTATTAAACGAAAAGACGAACAATGAACAACAAGCCCTCTCAACGTCCGAAGGACGCGGCCGCGTCCGACGAATGCCCGAGCGTCGATTCGCGACGCGTTTCCGAAGACGCGTCTCGAACGTCCGACGAGAACGAACGCTTTGAACGAGAACGCGACCGGGAACGCAAGCGCGATTTTGACCCGTTTGGGCGACGAGGAGGCGTCGCGCGTCCCGGAGCCGACGGCGGAAACTCTTTTTGGGGCGTCTTAATCGTTGTATTTTCTCTAATTTTCCTCTGGAACGCTCTTTACGCGCCGCCGCGTTGCGAGATTCCGATCGGGAAACTTATCGAGCTGATCGAGGCGGGGGCGCCGGAGTCCGCGCAAAACGCCGAAATTACGCAGACTAACCAAAACGCCGAGCCCGCGCAAAACGCCGATCCTTTGCAAGTCGCGGAGACGGTAAAAACGGAAGAAAGCGGAAAAACGGCGCCGAAAGAAGGCGCGAGCGAGGCGACGGCGTCGTCGGAATCGGAAAAGTCGCCGCAAAACACGCCGTCGATCGTCGTCGAAGAGGGCGAAGGAAAGAAACATAGGAAAGTTAGATACTCCGAACTTGCCGATCTTCGCGTCGGAACGCACGAGATTTCGGGAACCGCGACGCGAGAGGTTCTCGAAAGCGCCGACGGTAAAGAATCGGAAAAGCCAAGGAAAAAAGTCGACTTTTATTCCGGGCGCCGGGGGCTCGACGTCGACGCCGACTATTTCTTTGAGTTGTTAAGGAAATCCGGTTATACCGATTTTGCGGCGGAGGGTTCGCCCGGTTTTATACAAAATTACGGCGCGTCGCTCCTTATGACGTTCCTGTTGATCGGTTTTTTTATTTATTTTTTTCGCCGAATGGGAGCGGGCGTCGGCGCGTTTGGGCGCAATCGGGGCGTTTTGGTCGCTCCGGAGGACGTCGACGTTACGTTTGCCGACGTCGCCGGCGTCGACGAAGCGGTCGAGGAACTGCGCGAGTTCGTCGAGTTTTTGCGGACGCCGGAAAAATTTCAGGCGCTCGGCGGACGCATTCCGAAGGGCGCGCTCCTCGTCGGGCCGCCGGGCACCGGGAAAACGCTTCTAGCGAAGGCGGTCGCGGGGGAGGCGGGCGTTCCGTTTTTCAGTCTTTCCGGTTCCGATTTCGTCGAACTTTACGCGGGCGTCGGGGCGGCGCGGGTTCGCGATTTGTTCGAACAGGCGGAGAAATCGTCCCCTTGCATCGTCTTTATCGACGAACTCGACGCGCTCGGCAAGTCGCGCAACGGCGGGGCTTACGGAGGCGGACACGACGAGCGAGAGCAGACGCTTAACGCGCTTCTCGTCGAGATGGACGGGTTTGGAACGAACTCCGGAACGATCGTGATGGCCGCGACCAACCGACCGGAGATTCTCGACTCGGCGTTGCTCCGTTCGGGACGCTTCGACCGCCAAATTCTCGTCGACCGACCGGACGCGCAAGGTCGCGAGGAGATCTTGCGGATTCACGCGAAGAACGTCAAACTCGATCCGACGCTCGATTTGCGGGAAATCGCGACGCTGACCGCCGGTTTTGTCGGCGCCGATTTGGCCGCGTTGACGAACGAAGCCGCGCTCCTCGCCGCTCGCGTCGGCAAGGACGCCGTCGCAAAAGAAGAGTTTGGCGAGGCGATCGAACGGGTCGCGACCGGACTCGAAAAGAAGAGGCGCGTCATCTCGGAAAAGGAAAAAGTTAGAGTCGCCTATCACGAGTGCGGGCACGCGCTGACGGCGAACGCGATTCCGGGAACCGACCCGGTGCATAAGATTTCGATCGTTCCTCGCGGTTTGGCGGCGCTCGGATACACTTGGCAACGCCCGGACGACGAGCGTTATTTGACGACGCGGGCCGAGTTGATCGCGCAAATGCAAACGCTTCTCGCCGGAACGATCGCGGAAGAGTTGATTTTTGGCGACGTGTCGACCGGAGCGCAGAACGATTTGGAAAGGGCGACCGAAATCGCGCGGCGGATGACGACCGTTTACGGGATGAGTCGGCTCGGTCGCGTCGCGTTTCGAACGGCGAACGACTCGTTTCTCGATTCGGGCGGGTTTGCCGGGCGCGAATACGGCGAGCGAACTTCTTGGGAAATCGACCGAGAGGTGAAGGCGCTCGTCGACGACGCCGCCGAAAAAGCGCGCCGAATTCTCGTCGAACGGAAAGACTTGCTTGTCGAGGTCGCGACGCGGCTTCTCGAAAAAGAGACGATGACCGGCGACGAATTGCGCGAAATCGTCGACGCTTGGACGGCGAACGCGGAAGAGTCGACGCAACCGGAGAAAGAGCCGGAGGCGGAAAAATCGGCGCAGACGGAAAATCCGGACGACGCGGAAGCGGCGGGCGAAGCGAGTTGACGCGCTATTAATTAATAAGGGGAAAATCGCCGCCGCGCGTCGACGTTGCGAGTCGTTGACGGTTTTGTTGTTTTCGACGGCGCGGACGTCGGGGAAAATTTTACCGAACGTCGCGTTTTTAGCGATTATTGCGTTTTTTTAAGGGGTTGGCGAATGAAGAGGAAGCGTTGAGAGGTTGGCCGCGACGTTAACGGCGATTTTTGGAGCGGCGGTTCTTGCGGCGAGCGTCGCGTCGGCGCAGGACGCGACGTCGGAAACGATTGGAACGAAAGAGGTTAAGAACGTCGTTTATAAAGTCGTCGACGGGCGCGAAATCAAGTTGAACCTCTTTTTGCCGACGAAAGCGACGGTTCGCTCGCCGGAAACGCGCCTCTTTTGATCGATATTGTTAGCGGCGGTTGGACGAGCGGCGCGCCCGGCGACGGCGGTTTTTGACGCGCTTGCGGAGCGGTCGAGCGCGGATACGCGGTCGCGAGCGTTGCGCGTCGGTCGCTCGAACCGGAAAAACTCGTCTTTCCGGCGCAGATCGAGGACGTCAAGGCGGCGGTTCGGTTCCTGCGAGCGAACGCGGCGAAATACGGGATCGACCCGAACCGCGTCGCGGCGTTCGGCGCGTCGTCCGGCGGACGTCTCGCGTCGATGTTAGGCGTTCCTAATAAGGTGAAAGCGTTCGACGTCGGCGAAAATCTTGAGCAGTCGTCGTAAGTTCAAGTCGTCGTCGACTTGTGTTGCTCGGCCGATATGGCGTTTTACCTCGAAACCGCGCCGTAGTAGACGCCCGACCCGATTTACGTCGCGCTCGGCGGAGCGAAAACGAACGACAAACCGTTCGCGGAGCAAGCGGCGCCGCCGATGAAAAACGCGCGGCTTTACTCGCCGATTACTTACGTCGACGCGGATTATTCGCCGACTCTAATTCTGCAGGGCGTTCTCGACCATTTGATCGTGCCGAGTCAAAGTTGCCTATTTTACGAAGCGTTGAAGCGCGCGGGCGTCCAAGCGGAACTTTGGCTCGACAATAACGTCGGACATACGGCGGCGATTTTCCCGTTTGAAAAGCGGAAGCAAATTGTTTTCGATTTCGTCGAAAAAACGTTTGGGAAAGCGCAAGCATCCGAGGAATAACGGTTTGCAAGTCGCGTCGTCGCCTCTTAACGCGGCGGCGCGTCGTCTTGTTAAAAAGAGAAAACGAGTCGGTTTAACCAGCCGATACTTTTCGATTTAGCGGCGAATTTCTTGCCGCGTTCGTTCGCCGCGTTTGTCGAAACGATTCTAAGACGGCGACGTTTCTATTTTTCTTGTTGTAGACGCGTTTGGGAAAACTTTGCTAAAAATTCGAAAAAAATAAAAAAAATTAGAAAAATAAAACTTTTGTTTCTTAACGACGCGGATTTGTCGGTTGAAAATTTGATTGATCTAACTTAGGGCGGCGGCAATAAACGGCCGCGAAAACGACGGGTATTTTTCGGCGGCGCGCGGCGTCGTAAAAACGGGAGCGAAGCGCGTAAATGCGTCGCGAGGCGAACGTTTTATTTTTTGCACGCAGGGTTAGGTTGATTTAATTGATGAGCTGCGGCTAATTGTTCGGCTACGTTAACGCGGGTTTCCAAAACGCGCGTCCTTCCGAACGGACGGTTGTTGAGGGAATAAAGAAGCCGGGAGAATAAAAATGAGAATCGACGCTACGACGCGGAATAAACAAAGCGGCGGCGAAACGGCGCGTCGCGCTCAAGTTGTAAAAAATAAAGGGTTTACCCTTGTAGAACTTTTGGTGGTGATCGCGATTATCGGAATCTTGGTCGGTCTGTTGACGCCGGCGATTCAAGCGGCGCGAGAAGCGGCGAACCGGATGCGGTGCGGCAACAATATTCGTCAGCTTGTGTTGGCGACGCATAGTTACGCCGACGCTCACGGAACGTTGCCGTCGTACGCTTACGGCGACGATTACGCGGAAGGGGAGTCGACTTTTGCCGCTATTTTGCCCTTTATGGAACAACAGAATGTGGTCGCGAAGCGCAGAGGTTTGGATTTTTGGGATCAGATGATGAACGGAGCGGACGAAGACCCGATTCCCGCGCTTCTCTGTCCGTCGGGGTATTACGCTGAAACGGTTCACCCGAATTTGGGAACCGCCGCGACGAGCTATCTCGTTTCGTCGGGCGACTTTCCGCTTCACGTGAAATGCGGAAAAGCCTATGAAATCGACGGTTACACGATGAAAGGCAACGGGCGCGGGCCTTTTCAAACGCGAATTTGGAAGTCGTTGGCTAGCGTTACGGACGGAACGTCGAACACCGTCGCTTACGGCGAACGCGTCATTGGGCGCGTTTCGTCGGGCGGGGGCGGTAAAAGTCTCCGTATGATCGACACTTACGTCGCGATGGCGTGGAAGATCGGAACGGCGAAGTCGCCGAATCCGACGGCCGAGGGGCAAACGCCGCTTTATCCAAGTAAGTGTATGGAGTTTATGGGGGTGGGCGGCGATTACGTTCAACCGACGCCGACCGGTTCGGGCTTGGCGATTAATAGTTTGGCCGGGCGCGATTGGTATACCGGCGACGCTTTGTCGACGTCGTTTAGCACGATTATTCCGCCTAACGGCCCGTCTTGCACCTCTTTTTACTCTTATATGGCCGGCCCTACGAGCAACCATACCGGCGGCGTAAACGTCGCGCTCTTGGACGGTTCCGTGCGTTTTGTGAATGAAATTATCGACACGGGCGATATGAACGCCGCGCCGGTGAGAACCGGGAAGTCGCCTTACGGCGTTGGGGGCGCGATGGGCTCCGCGTCCGGCGGCGAGACGATCGTTGAGTAACGGCTTGCGCGGCAAGGGGTTGGCGATGCAAAAGTTGGGAAAAATCAATTGGACGACCGTCGCGGTTTGGTCGGCTGTTTGCGCGCTCGCGACGTGCGTCGGTTGCAACGATAATAAATTGAAGGGGTTGAAGCCGGTCGAGGGCGTCGTTTTATACGAAGGCGTTCCCCTTGCTTGGGCGAGCGTTTCGTTGATTCCGCTCGACGCGGCGCCGGGCGCGAGGATGGCGTCCGCCGTAACCGACGAAAACGGGCGATTTGAAGCGCGAACGCTCGGGGGACGCGGCGCGTTGCCCGGAGAGTACGCGGTCGCCGTTGAGAAATTTATCGCGGGTAAAGACGATTCCGCCGTCGAAGAATGGGAGCAAATGCGCGCCGAATCAGGGTTTAAGGAACCAAAACCCGGGGAAACGACGTTCGAAGTTGTCGCCGCGATTCCGCTCGAATACTCGAACGCTCGGGAAAACGGGCTGACGGCGAGCGTTCCGGAAAAGGGCGTCAAAGATTTAAAATTCGAGCTGACGAAATTGTAAGTGTAAGAAAATAAACAGGTTGAATGGGGCGGTTGGATTATGTCGAAGGGAAATATGGCGAAACGTTCGGGATTTACGTTGGTAGAACTCCTTGTCGTTATTGCGATTATTGGGATCCTGATTGGGCTTTTGTTGCCGGCCGTGCAAATGGCGCGGGAAGCGGCTCGCCGAATGAGTTGCACTAACAACTTGAAACAACTTGGGATAGCGTGTTTGAATTATCACGACGCGCACGACGTTTATCCGGCCGGCGCTTTCGCCGTTCGCAACGGCGACGGTTTGACGCGTCGCGTTTCGGCGTTCGTCTCGTTAACTCCTTTCATCGAGCAAGCGCCGTTGTTTGAACAGATTACGAACGATTCGTACAACGCGGAATTTAACTCCGACGCTCCGTCGCAAAGTTATTTGTGCAATCCGCTCGACGCGCTTCTTTGTCCGTCGGACGGCGACGCGACGTCGGTTAACGGGCAAGCGCCGATTAGCTACCGGGCGTCGTTTGGCGACTTTCCGATTCATACCGCTAATTTGGAGTCCGAGAAGGGGAAAGTCGCCGCGTTGGGCGCGGGAAAAGCGAATATTTGCAACGCCAACCGCGGCGCCTTCGCTCCGCAGCAGTGGAACGGAATTAAAGGAATTACGGACGGTTCGACGAATACGATTTTCTTTAGCGAACGTCTGATCGCTTCGACTTCGTCGCGCCAAACGAAAGTTGCTTACACGACGTCGGCGACCCTTGCGCAACTCGACGTAAAATACCAAAACCGCGTCGTCGAAGTAACGAAGGGGGCGAATCTTGCGGTTGACGCGTGCGTCAAATTGGCGGACGGGCGCGAGCTTGCGGAGTCGGTTTCGGCCGCGGATATCGCCGACTGGTCGGGCAAGCGCTGGTCGGACGGCGCGGGCGCTTATACGGCTTTTACGACGATTTTGCCTCCTAACGCGCCTTCTTGCTTAGCTTACGCCGAACCGACGAGCGGCGGTTTGATTTCGGCGTCGAGTAATCATTCGGGCGGAGTCAACTGCGCGATGGGGGACGGTTCGGCGCGCTTTGTTTCGGAGACGATCGATTACAAAGATACGAACGGAAACCCCGATCCGAAAGTCGGTTACAACAGTTTCACCGAGTACGGAAAGTCGTATCACGGCGTTTGGGGCGCTATGGGAACGCGGGCTGCGAACGACTGATTTCGCGGTCTCGGAGAAGCGCGTCGCCGACGTAACGAGCGCGTTGACGACGCTTTGGATAATTAATAAACCTTTTAACCGTTTGAGTTGCGTTCGAGTTAATAAAAGATGTTTTCGAAGAAATTGCCGACTGTTTTTTTAACGAGCGTCGCCGCGCTAACCGTTTGCGAAAACGGCGTTCGCGCCAACGAAGAAACGCCGCGAGACTCGGAAAAAACGACTCGGGGCGCTCTCGCCGCCGACGGCGCGCAAAGCCGACAAAATAAGGTGTTGGAGCGTTATTGGAAAATTTTGTTGGCGAATCCGCGCGAGGGCGCCGCCTTCAATCGCCTTTATTACGACTACGTGGGGCGCGGCGAGGCTCAAGCGTTGCTGGACGAGTTGCAAAATCTTGCCAATAAAGAGGTTGGCGAAACAAAAGGCAAGCGCCTTTATCTTCTCGGGCTTGCGTTGATTCGTCGTTCGGCTCAAAACGACGCGATTGAAACGTTGCGCGAAGCGGAGACGTTGGCGCCGGAATTGGCGCAAATTTCGACGACGCTCGGGAAAACATTGTCGACGGCGGGACGTTTTCAAGAGGCTTGCGACGCTTGGGAGCGGGCGCTCGAAAAAGATTTATCGGACGACGCTCGCGTCGAAGTCCTTGAAAAACTTGGGGAAACGTATGTTCGACTCGACCGAATCGACGAAGCGAACGCGATTTGGGCGGAGGCGGTTCGGCGTTATTCCGATCGCGCCGACGTTTTGAAGCGCGTCGCCGAAATCCAAGCGGGCGCCGGACGTTATCGCGAGGCGGCGCAACTCTTTGCGGAACTTGAGGTCGCGGCGAAAGAACGACGCGACGTCGAGGCGGAGATCGAGTTCGCGGTCGCGGCGGGCGATATGAAGATTCGCTTGGGCGAACGCGACGGGGCGATTCTCGATTTCGAGCGCGCCATCGGAAAACTCGCGCCGACGCATTGGCTCTTTAAGTCCTTGCGCGACAGGGTCGAATACGTTCTTTTGCAACGCTCCGACTACGACGCCGCGCTTGAGTATTATCGGCGAATTATTGAGAAGAGCCCCTCCGATCTCGACGCGGTTTCTCGACTTGCGTCGATTTTGGGCGCGCTTGGAAAGTACGACGAGGCCGAGAAAACGTTGAACGACGGTTTGAAGCGGGCGCCGAAGAGCGTCGCGTTGCGCAAAACGTCGTTAGAATTGGCGCTTACGCAAAATCGGCACGACGTCGCCTATCGTTTGTTAACGGAACTCGACGAACTCGGGGCGATCGACGAAGACGCGCTCTTCCTTTGGGGCGACGTCGCGATGAAAAACGACCGGATCGACGCCGCGACGAAACGTCGCCGAGCGGTCGAGATTTGGTCGCGACTCGTCGACGAAAAAGGACAAAATGTCGCGACGACCCTTTTGGTCGCGGAGAAGTGCGCGCAAAATAATTTTCGTTCCGACGCGGAAAAGTTTTTAACAAATTTGCTGAACCTTAACCAAAACGATTTCGAAGTTTGCATTAGCGTCGCCGGCTTTTACGCGAACGGGGGCGAAGCAAAGAAAACGTTTAAAACGTTGGACGCGTTTGCGAAACGCAACCCGAAAGACGTCTCTTGCTGGTTGCGCCGGGCCGAATTTTTGCGCGGTCGCGGGTATTTAAATGAAGCGACCGACGCCGCGCGACGAGCTGTCGACTTAGCCGCAGAAAACTTTGAGGCGCGCTTGCTCTTGATTGAACTCGAAACGGACGCGGGAAATTTCGCCGCGGTCGAGACGCAAGTCGAAGCGACGGAAGCGATTGCGGAAACCGACGACGAAAAGAATCGGCTTTTGGCGGCGCGTTTGCGGTTTTTAGAGACGACGAATCGTGTTCGCGAGTACTTGGATTCGCTCGACGCGGCTTTGAAAACCGAAAAAGACGTCGAAAAACTCGCCGAAAACTATTGGCGTAAAACGATTTGTCTTTTGACGACGCTCGATCCTAACGGCGCGACCGAGGCGGCGATCGAAGCGCTGGAACGCGGCGCGTTTTCCGAGCCGCTGTTGCGGAAGGTTCCCGAAATCGCGGCGAAATCGCAGGCGCCGGAGCGAACGCTCGTTTTACTCGAGTTGGCGGCGAACAAAGACTCGGCGAACAAGGCGACGTATCTCCGCGCCGTCGCTAACGTTAAGCTCGAGTTAGGCGCCTTGGACGACGCCGCGAAAACAGCTCGCGAACTCTTGGAACTTGATCCCGGCAATCCGGCGAACTGTCGAGCTTGCGCCGACGTTCTTTGGGCGTGCGGACTCGTTGACGAGACGTCGCAACTGCTGCGCAAAGCGGCGGAACTTGACGATAGCGATAAGGCGTCGCAAATTAAACTGGCCGCGTTGCTCGACGAAACCGGCGCGACGGCGGACGCGATCGACGTCTTGCAGGCGATTTTCGAAAAATCGACGCGCATCGAAGAAAAGTTGACGCTAATCGACGAAATTTCAAAGTTTTATATTAAACTCGATCGTTTTGAAATTTTGAAAGATCGATTGGACGCGTCGGCGAAAACCGAGACCGAGCGCCGCGAAAACGCTTACTGCCTTTCCCGGGCTTACGCGACGATCAAGGATTAGGATTCCGCGCGCTCGACGTTGGAAACTTATTTGACGTTCGTGAAAAATCGAAGCGAAGACGACGTCTTTTTGCTAAACGCGTTGTCGAGTTTAGCGGAGGCGCAGAACGATTTGCCCGGCGCAATCCGTTATCAGGAAGCGCTTTGCGATATTGTCGACTCGTTGCCCGAAAGCGAGCGTTTGCTCGACCTTTATCGCCGTTCGGACGATAAATCGAAGGCGCGCTGGTATTTAACGCAAAAGATTTTACCGCGCGAACCGTTGTGGCGGCAGCTCGAAAAGGTCGACGTCTTGTCGTCGTTGAAAAAATACGACGAGGCGTCCGAAATTTTAGCGGAGATCGAGAAAAAGTTTCCGAACGATTGGGAGGTTACGGCGCGTCGCGTTTCGTTGGCCGGTTGGACTTCGGACGAAAGCTTGTCGAACCGAGTCGCCGAGTTGCGCGCTTTTGAACTTGATCCGTCGACGCAAGCTTCGAAAACTTCGGCGCTTGCGCGCAATCCTGAAACGCCGTCGACGACGATTTCCGGCGACGCTTGGCGGTTGGGCGAAGCGGAGGGACGCGCGGTGTATCGTCTCGCTTCTCCGCAAGATTTGCGCGATTTTGCGGCGCAAGTCGCGGCGGTCGTTTATCGGGATCGCTTAACGCTCGGCGAGAAGAACCTGCGTTCGCTTTACGCGTCCGAATCGAATCCGCAAGCGCCGACGCAGGCTTATCTTACGTTGGGCGCCGCGCTCTTCGAAGCGTCGGCTTGGGAGGCGAAAAACGCTCCGGAAAGATTACTCGCCGCGTTCGAAACGACCGAAACGAAGGATTTAGCGCAACTTGACGACGCGTCGTTGAAAGAGCGATTTTTGCTCGCCGAGTATTTGGCGGCGTTGCATACAAATATTGTTGATTTTAACTCGTTGCCGATAAAAGAGTTGCGCAAGACGCGCGACGACGCGGTCGTCGAGATGGCGCGACGCGACGACGCTTGGCGCATTGAAGCGGCGCCGATCGTCGTCGAACGTTTAACGACCGCGACCGACGAAAAAGAGATTCGCGAGAGCGGCGTCTTTTTGTTAACGACTCTTGAACGGTCGTTGACGAACGGTTTCGCGACCGACGATAAGTCGCTTTGGACGAACGCTAACGATATTGTTAAACTGTTGAAAGATAAAGGGTTAGACGAGGAGTCGGAACGCGCTTCTTCGTTAATCGTCGCCGCCGGAGCGCGCGATTACGCGATTTTCTTAAACGCCGAAACAACCGGTGATTATCGTTCCTTCGAGTCGTTTGCGCGGACGGTAAAAACGGCGGAAGAACTTGCCGTAAAACAAGTTAGAAACGCGGACGACGTCGAGCGAGCGCGTCAAATTTTCGGCGCGGTTTTTACGGCGCGTTTGGAAACCGAGTTGCGAGAAGCATTTAGGGAGTGCGATCCGACCGCCGACGCGCAAGCGAAAAAAACGTTCGACCTTTGGGCGAAATTGTCCGAAAAAATCGAATTTGGACGTTCGACGTTAATTTTATTCGCGCAGTTATATCGTCGCGAGCTTTGGGAGAGCGCGACGCCGCTTAACGAACAAAAGAGAGAGGCGGCAAAGCGTTATGAGGAAAGCGTTTATCGAACATTAAGTTTGGCGCTTGAAACGAACGCGCGACTTGAAAAAGCGTTCGAAGAGAAGGGACGGCGCGGCGCGGCGGTCGCCGAACCCCTGGCCGACAGCTTGCGTTATCTCGGACGCGACCGCCAAGGCGCCGTTAAGATGGCGACGTTTCTCGTTAATCGAGCGATTTACGGTTCGCGAACGCAAAGCGCGAGTTCGATTCTCGAAGCGGGAAAAGCGCTCGAGTTCGCGTGCGGGACTTTTTTCGCGCTGGACGTCGCCGGTTTGTCGGAAGAGATTGATAATAATGAGTTTAAACGCGTCGCCGATTTGACCGCTTTTGTCGAGGAACATTTGTGCGCCGATCCTTCAAACTCCGTTAAAGGATATGGGCGACGTTGCGTCGAAGTGGCGACGACCGTTCGCAAGGCGACGCGAAACGAAACGCAACTCGAAACGCAGGAAGAACTTAAAAAACTTGCGACGGAAAATTTGTCGTCGCCGGATGGCGAAGCAAAGGCGGAAGACGCTAAACTTTTGATCGCGTTGTCGATTTTGGCGCGCGCCGATGGGCGCGACGTCGAGGCGACGGCCTATTTAGATCGGTTGCCGCGCGCGACTTTCGCCGATGTCAAAGCGGTCGAACTTACTATTTTAGAAGCGTTTGCGGATAGCGAGTTTCCGGAAACGCAGGAGCGAAAGAAGGCCGCCGCCGACGCGCTCCTTGGTTATCGCTTGGAGGAAAAGGAAGCGACGCGATTTTTTCAGGCGTTAACGCGCGAAAATCGACAAGACGACGCGGAGAAAATTCGACGACGTTTAGCGGCGTTCGCAACGGGCGTCGCGACGATTAACATGTTGCTTGACAAGATATTAGAAACGAGTCAAAACGGCGAAAAACTTGGCGACGAAGATATTGTTTTCGCGTTAAAAGTTTTTAAAACGCCCGCGACCGCTTCCGTTGACGCCGAGTCGCGCGCATTGATTCGCGGAAAGGCCCTCGCCGTTTTGAAAGCGGGCGGCAAATTAGGGGAAACGCAAGAAGGTTTGGAGCGTTTTTTGACGAACGCGCCGGGAGCCGTCGACGCCGCGATGCGTTTGGTCGACGTCGAAATTGAGCGCGGAGAACTAGATAGCGCGAAAAAAGCGTTGGCCGCGCTTGAATCGCGCCTGCCAAACGATCCGGCGATTTACTCCGATTTCGCTTTGGCGTTGTCGAAAGTCGGCGAAATTGAAAAAGCGAAAGACTTTATTCGGCAATCGTTTACGCGCAAACCGGAAACCTTTTTCTCGAGCGACGTTCGTCCGGAATTTTGGACGCTTGCCGACGATTTAGCGTTTTTGCGTTCTTACGACGCGGAAACGTTGGCCGCGTCGGCGTCCTCCGCCTTTGCGATCGCTTTAAAGGCGATGGACGACGAAAGCCTTGCGGACGAAGGAATTGCGCTTGTCGAACGCCTTTGGAACGACGCGACGTCGTCGGAAGCGAGAATCGCTTTGCGAACCTCGGGGGCGCGGCTTTTAACGCAAACCGACGACGCGAGATTTTTCCCGCATTTGCGCGATTGGTTGTTAGAGTGCGTCGCTCCAAATCCTGAGCCCAACGGCGTTTACGGCGATTATCAGGACGTTTGCCGCGTTTTGCTTTGGGACGACGTTAAGCCGCAAACGCTTGCTATTAAAGCGCTTAATTTGGCGGACGCCCAAAAAGACGCGAAACTCCTAGAAGATTTCTTGGCGCGTCTTCGCGAGTATTCCGCGATTTATCAAGAGCGATCGGGCGAAAATCCGGCGCGACAAAGCGGCGCGTTGGCGCTGGAAATCCAACTATTATTGAAGTTGGGGCGCTTCGACGAAGCGGTTGAGGCGACGCTGAAAGCTCGGAAGATCGACGCTTTTTGCGCGTCCGGTTTTAAGAACGACGCGTTGTCGATTTGTTTGGCCTTCGAGTATTACGCCGACGCGGAAACGCGCGAACAAAATTGCGAATTGCTGCGAGAACTTTACGAGAACGCGTTCGCCGACAACCAACATCCCGTTTAGGAAGAGTTTTATATTGCAAAGATTTATCCTTTGGGCGCAAAGAGTGAAAACGCGGAAGTTAGGGAGAAATATGTAGACGCTACGTTTAGTAAATTGCGCTCCCTTTTCCGTTTGCTGGCGGGGGCCGATTTGTCCTCGAACGCTCGCCTCGGCGGGTCGTTGCAAACGACGGAAACCTTTGAGCTTTACACGGAAGCGTTGCGAGAAACGGCGTTAGCGCCGGAAAATTGTAAGCGGCTCGGCGTCGTTTTTGAAGAAACTGGCGTCGCTAAGTTGTTGCAAGAAAAAGACTTTTCGGAGGCGACGCCAGAGTGGCAAAAGTATTTTGAAAAACTGCGAACTCTATTTAACGAGTGTAATAAATAAAACGTAACGCAAGAGGCGGCACGTTTGTCGCTTTAAATTTAACTGTCGATAAGGAGAACGAAATGAAAAAGAATCTGATTGTTTTGGGCGTCGTCGTCGCGCTGTTTGGCCTCATGGGCGTCGTTACGATGAATTCCGCGAAAAAGGCCGGCGCCGAAAGCGTTGCGAATGAAGACGTTGCGGTTCAAAACGACGGAACGGTGAAAATTTGTCCGCATTCCGGTCTTCCGTGCGACGGCGACGGCGACTGTGAAGACGGCGGTTGCGGCGACGCCGAAGGATGCGACGGCGCCGACGGCGGTTGCGAACATTGATCGTCGACAACGTGTTGTTTAAGTGTTGCCAATATTAATGTTATTAGTGTGAAGTTGATATGTCGAACGAAGAACTGAAAGAGAAATTGAACCGCGTCCGCGAAAAGGCGTTGGCGCTTGAAGAGGAAATCGGCAAGGTTTTGGTCGGGCAGCGTCAAGTCGTTCGCGAAACGATCGTCGCGGCGATCGCGGGCGGAAACGTTCTGTACGAAGGACTTCCGGGGCTCGGTAAGACCCTTTTAGTTCGGGCGTTCGCGCAAACCGTCGGCGGGACTTTTTCTCGGATTCAATTTACTCCCGACCTGACGCCCGCCGACGTTACCGGAACTAACATTTTGTTAGAAAATGAGTTAGGTAAAAAATATTTTGAGTTCCAAAAGGGCCCGATTTTTGCGAACGTCGTTCTGGCGGACGAAATTAACCGCGCGACCCCGAAACCGCAGTCCGCTCTTCTCGAAGCGATGCAGGAGCATTCCGTAACGGTCGGCGGCGCGACCCGTAAGCTCGAGGGGATGTTTTTCATTTTGGCGACGCAAAACCCGCTCGAAATGGAAGGCGCTTATCCTTTGCCCGAGGCGCAACTTGACCGCTTTTTCTGTAAAATTTCGACGCCGTACCCGACCAACGAGGAGATGTTCGATATTGTGCGCCTCGCTTCGACGCGCGATCCGTTAATTTTGTGTCAAATTGTAACTCCCAAGGAAGTCCTTGAAATGGGACGACTTGCGAACTCAATTCCGATGGCGGACGATTTGATTTCGCTTGTCGTTCGCGTCGTCAAGAATACGCGACCGGAAGAAGCGACCGCGCCGGAGTCGATCCGCAAGTTCGCGCGATACGGCGCCAGTCCTCGCGCCGCGCTGTCGTTGGCTTCCGCCGCTAAAATTATCGCCGCGCTCGACGGTCGTTATAATGTTGCCGCAAAAGACGTTAAACAAGCCGCGCCGTCGATTTTGCGACACCGTATCGTCTTGAATTTCGAAGGGCAAGCGGAAAACGTTTCGACCGACGAGCTGGTCGCCGACGTTCTTTGCTGCGAAAAATTTTGAGAGGCGCGCAACGAATGTTTGATTCGCAAACGCTTAAAAAATTTGAGTTTCTGTCGATCGTTTCGAACAAGACGTTTGTCGGAACAAGAAGCGGCGCGTGCCGTAACGCTAAGTTAGGCGGCGGGTTAGAGTTTGTCGACTATCGGGATTACGCTTACGGCGACGACTTGCGCAATCTTGATTGGAACGTGTACGCGCGCTTTGAAGTTCCGCTCATTAAACGATTTGAGGAAGAGGGCGACCTTCGCGTTTACCTCTTTATAGATTGTTCGAAGAGTATGGGCGACACGGCGTCGTCGGAGAAATTCGTTTACGCAAAGAAGGTGATCGCGGCGCTTGCGTATATTTCGTTAGCGCGCTCGAACACCGTAACGATCGTGCCGTTTGCGGCGAAGGCGGGGCGCTTTTTTCCTCCGGCTCGCGGTAAAGATCGTTTTTTGACCGTCGCCCGATTTTTGGAAAAATTGGAACCGATCGACGCGCAAACCGATATGACGTCGTCGGTTAAAGACGCGTTAACAAAAATAAAAGAGCCGGGAATGGCGATCGTCGTCGGCGACTTTTTTGATAAAAACGGTCTAACCGGCGCGCTTGAACAGTTTATCGCGAGGCGTTTCGAACCGTTGGCTTTGCAGATTTACGAGCCCTGGGAGGCGGATCCGAAACTGCGCGGCGATTTTGTTTTTACCGACGCGGAAAGCGGCGCGACAAAAGAACTTACCGTCGATTCCGGCGTATTAAAACGATACAAAGAGCGTTTTCGACGCTTTGTCGATTCGAATCGACAAAATTGTGTGAAACGCGGCGCTCGATTTTACGAGACGTCGACCGCCGCGCCTTTTGAATCGTTTTTACTTAACGTTACTCGCGATAACGGGTTAGGGTGATCGATGATTTTTGCGAACAGCGTCGCGCTTTGGTTTGTAGCGTTACTTCCTGTCGTCGCTCTTGCGTATTTGGTTAAGCGGAAGCTGCGCGAGCGTCGCGTAACCGCTATGTTCCTTTGGGAAGAGGCTTTAGAGCGAAGATTGACTTCGTCGCGTAGTTTTCGCGTTCGGAATATTTTCGCCTTGCTTTTAGCGTTGGCGATTACGACGGCGTTGCTTGCGGCTTGGGCGGATCCGACGAAGAAAAGCGCGGAAAACGTTGCGTCGCTTGTGGTTGTGATCGACAATTCGCGGAGTATGAACGCGGTCGAAAACGACGGCGAAACGCGTTTGGAGGCGGCGAAAGACTTTTTGCGTAAAACGATATTTAACAAGAGTTCCAGCGCTCAGGCGCTACTCTTGACGACCGCGGGCGCCGAGAAAGTCGCGTGCGGTTTTACGGACGATTTTCGCTCCCTAGACGCTTGCGTCGACGCCGTCGAGGCGACCGATTTGCCGTGCGCTATGACGCAAACCCTTGAAACGGCGCGCTTTTTTCAGAAAACGCGAGACGACGCTAAGATTCTCATCGTTTCGGACGGTTGTTTTGAAAACGCGGAAGCTATTGTAAAGGCGGCGGTTAGCGGCGGCGACGTCGTTTTCGAAAAGATTGGCGGAAAACTCGAAAACGTTGGTATTGTTGGCTTTGAAGCGCGTCGAAGTCCGACCGGAGACGCGCTTTTCGAAACGATGATCGAGGCGGCGAACTTTACTTCGACTTCGCTTAGTTGCGAGGCGGAAATTACGCTCGACGGTTCGATCGTCGATATTGCGCCGTTCCAACTTGCGCCAAACGAACGGATTAGGAAGTTTTTGAAGAACGAATCGACGCTTGGCGGCGAGCTGGCGGCGCGACTGATTTTGCCCGACGTCGCCGCGAACGCATTGCTTAACGACGATACCGCGCAAACCTTGCTTCCGGAGTTTCCGGCGATAACCGTCCTTATTTACGGGAATTACGATCGTTTCATGCGCTCGGCGTTCGCGTCGCAACCTAACGTCGAAGCGCTGGAAATCGCCGATATTCCCGAGACGTTGGCGGCAAACGAGCTTCTCGTAATTTGCGGCGACGCGCCGGAAACCTTGCCGCAAGGGAAGATAGCGTTTGTGAATCCAACAAGCGGCGGCGATTATTTTACCGTCGGCGAAGAAATCGGCGAAACGTTCGCCGAGTCGGAAATGCTCGACGGGCCGTTGACTCGCTTTTTGAATTTTCGCGACGTGCCGTTGCAAGGCGTTCGAACGATTGAGTTTACGGCGAACGCTAAACCGACGGTTTGGGTGAAAACTCCGGAAGCTCCTTTGTTATTTACCTGCGGCGATACGGCGTCGCACGTTGTTTTGAACTTTTCGTGTTCTGAGGGAGCGTTGCCGTTGCGAGCGTTGTTTCCGATTTTGTTCGCGAACGCTATCGGCGTCGCTCGGGGCGAAAATTCCGAAGACGCGAGGCTCGTTGCGAGCGTTTCGAGCGCGGAATCCAACTTGACGACGAATATAAACGACGTAAAGGCAAACGGTTCCGGCGTCGAGATTGACGCGGCGACGCAACCGAGGTTTTGGCGCGCGTTTGCGTTGGCCGCGTTAGCGTTGGCGCTCTTTGAGTTTTATGGATATTGCCGACGGTTTGTCGATTAAACGTTGGTATTGTTGCGCTTGCGACGACTGTTTTCGTTTAAAATTTTGCGATGACGATCTATTTTACACATCCTGTTTTCCTTTGGG
>JAFSFF010000530.1 GCA_017435375.1 Thermoguttaceae bacterium | reverse complement strand
TTGGCTATTTTGCGTTTACGATTGCGACGCTTCTTTTAGTCGTAACTGCCTTTTACACTGCGATTATGCGATTCGTGTTTTGCAAACGCTTTCTCGGCGTGGGAATCGTCGGGGATTGGAATTGTTTCGAGGCGCGTTTCAATTTAACGTTGGATTTTACGAAGGCGTGTCGTATGGACGTTATAATTTTTTCGAGCCTGAAATTTGCGAACTGATTCCAAGCGTCGAAGTCAAGAACTGAAAGGAAGTTAAATGCGTAAAACGCCTGAAGATTTTTACGAATTGTTTGTTAACGAATTTTATGAACCTTACTTTGTGCAACTTGTCGGCGCTGGGTGTTTTCCTATTACTGCTTGGCCGGCGTTTATGATTCTTTTTTATCAACGAGTCAAAACGCTTTTTGGTTTCAGCGGCGATGAAGCGTCGACGTTATACGATGTTTTGTCGCAGTTCTCATATGACGCGCAAGAACGTATTTATAACGATCTTAAGTCCTTTATTCGCTCTGGCAACTGGCAAGCAAAGGATTTAAGAGCGACGCTTGAGGAAATCGCGTTTCGTAACGTTGTTAGCCATTTGCACGAATATGCAATTTTGGCGTTTGGCGACGAACCTATTTTTGATGATGAATATGATGCGTAAAACGTCGGAAGATTTTCACAACCTGTTTCGTGACAAGTTTTTAAAACGCTATTCGCAACCGGTGGAAAATCCTTGGATTTTCGTCTGGTGGGAACGTTTTTTGATTGTACTTTACGACGTTGCGGCTGATATGACCGGGCGTTGTTACATAGCGTCGGAACCGACGGTCGCGGAGTTGTTGGAAGAGTGGTCGGACGTTTTCACTTGCCGACTTTACGAACGTTTGGGCGACGCGATCGACGGCGCCGCAAACTTGGATTTTCCTATTTTGCCGTCGTTAGATAATTTGCAGATTCTACGCGAGTACTGTAATTTGATCGGCATAGATTACCCTTTGGAGATGATGAACAATGAAAAAATATCTGACTGAAAAAACGGTGGCGCTCGGTATGGCCGCCCTGCTCGCTTGCGGCGTCGCGCTTGGAGCGTCGCTTTCTTCGGACGAACGCGGGGACGTCTTGCCGATCGCGAAGACGAACCTTCCGGCGACGGCGGTTTGTACGTGCGAAGGTTGCGACTGCGACGACTGCGCTTGCGTCGGTTCGCCGTGCGATTGCGACGACTGCCCGGGTTCGGCGTCGAAAACACCTTGTTCGTGCGGTTGCGAAACGGCGTCGCAAAACAAATAGGCCGTTAATCGCGCAAAATTGGCGCTAAAATCGACGCTTGCGAAAAGCGATTAGATAGTCGAAAACCTGCAACGACGCGGCTTAGAAACGATTCTGAAAAGGCGTTTTCTAAGTCGCGTTTTTATTTGACTTACGGCGCGTTTGAAAACTTTTTAAAAGAAACGTTAATCGATGACAAGTCTTGATATTCTAAGAAAACTTTATCGCGGCTCTTTTCGCGACAATTATTATAAAATCAAAGAGACGATGCGCGACGACGGCAAAATCGACTTGCCGGAACTTTGGGAGTTTCACAAGGCGTATCTGACGTGGCGCCGTTTCGTGAAAATCGTCCAAGAGGAATACCGCCGCTTCGCCGGTCTCGACGAGTTCCACCGCTTCCGGGAAGACGACTTGAGCTTTATGCGTCGCTTTCACGATTATAACTGGGAAGACTGGCGCGAGCTTTATTTCAACATTTGCGACGAGTGCGAGCGCGTTTTGAGTTTCGGCGACTGAAAATCTTTAAAAGCTCTTTCTAGATACTTGACAAAAACTTTATAGATACTATAATATAATTGTCGCTAGGGCAACTGGGCGTTAGCGATTTTTCCAAAACCTCGATACGAAAGGTTTGTCAATGAAAAAGTTTGTTCGTTATCAAGTCGTTTTCGACTCGCGACTTCTCTTCGAGTGCGTCGAGTGTCTGAAAGCCGTGCGCTACTGGCGCGACGCCGGTAAGAAAGGCGCCGTTGTCCGCGTCGAGCGTTGGTTCGACGGTCTGGGCAAATGGTGGGACGAAACGGAAATCTTGGTCGACTAACGATTGACCTTTAGCCAAGGCCTCCCTCGAGCTTTTTCGAGGGGGGCGGAGTTTTTGGGATGCCTATCCAAACGTTGCAAGAAAAGTACAAAAAGAAGGATCCGCGCGTTGCTCTTAACAGCGCTATCCGTGAAGAAATTCCGGGCGGCGCCGCGTTGCTTCAAGCGTTCGCGCTCGCGTCGGCGAATCAAAACGCGTCGTATGAATGGGGTAAAATTTACAAATTTTTGAGACAAGCGCGCGACGAAGCGACGCAAGAAATCGCGAAGCGCTACGAACTTAAATCCGCGCAAGGGTGAAATATGCGACTTATTAGCGAAACAAAAAACGGCCCGAAAACAACGCGAGTTTACGAAGATGTTACGCCGGACGACGTCGCGCGTCAATTCGAGGAAGCGAAGCAATACGCCAACGGCGACGAAGCGACGCTCCGCGCAATCGACCGCGATATAGCGACGCTTAAACGTATGGGACGTAAGCCGAAACCGGAACGCAAACGTCGCGTCAACCTGATTCAAGCGCGCTTCAACGCCGACGAACTCGAAATTATCGAAGCGGTTCGCGCCGTCGAGGACGCCGAAATTTCGGTGATCGTTCGCGAACTTGCGTTAGAAGCGGCTCGCGCGCGGCTTGGTCGTTAGTTCCCGCTCTTGCGGCTTTTGGACGGCTCGAATTAGGGCCGTCTTTCTTTTTTCTTGCGAGGTTGCGGAGAGTTCCGCGCGATCGGCGCCGATCGGGGCGCGGGTTTCGTTTTGACGCTCTTTTTGAAGCGCGGAAAGTTTGCGGCCCTTAACTTTCGTTGTAGTGTTTTGAAACAAACGCGGCTTTCCGGATCGTTTCCGGAAACGAAAAAAATTCGAAGCGGTTAATTTTTCTTTGAAGCGGGTTCCGCTTAGCCCCCTTCGCCGCCGTTTCGGTCGTCGCCCAAGAAGCGCGCGATTGATTGTGATAACGTGTTGACCAGCGTAGCGGAAAAAATTTGCGCGACTCGAAAATAATCAAAATTTTTTCGCGAAAAAATTTTTAAGGCGAAGCCGTTTTTTTTCGACCAAGCGGAAATTTTTTTGTAGCGGAGCGAGCCGCGCAAGGCGACCGAAACGGCGACGAAGGGGGCGGCCCCCCCTTTGCTGTTGCGAGGGAGTTAAAGCGCGACCTTTCGAAGCGGATCGCGCGTCGACGCCGGTTTGTCGTTATTACTATAGCGGGGTTTGGGGCGGCGCCCCAAAAGCGGAGCGCGAGGCTACAAGTCTCGCCCCCTAAAAACCTCGTCGAAAATTTCGTTTTAATTCCGCTTCATCTTACGCGAAATCAAGCTCTTAATCGAGCCTTCGTCGTACTGGCGAGCGACAGGAATACGTAATACCGGCACGCCGACTTCCGCTAAAATCGCGTCTTTCTCTGCGTCGCGTTGTTGTTGCTTATATTGCCGATGCGAAGAGTCGTCTAGCTCGATTACGAGTAACGGCTTCATTGTTTGCGGGTGGCAAAGGGTGAAATCTAAATGTTTACGCGAAATTTTATTCCACGCCGTTACGTTGTCGCGGTGGTCGACCAACGCCCATAACCCCATTTTAGGGATTATGTAAAGTTTGTTTTGGCAAATATTTTGCAGAACTAGAAAAAATTTAAATTCGGCGGCTGTTAAAATATCGCGTGGAAAAAAAGATAAGTTGGTGGACGACTTCTTACCAAGTTTTATTGGAGGTAAAGCGTCGATTTTCTCGCTTATCCACTTTAATAACGCCATAATAATAAAAAATGGCGCTACAACAATAATTGCAGCGATAATAAATCCAATTACGTCGCTTGGATCAATGATAGGCGTAATTTCTAAACCTTGTTGTTCGGGCATATTTTAACTATTTTCGCAAAAAATTTGTTGCAACGCTTTAAAATGCTTGACAAACCGCGAAAAATATTTAAAATACTCTTTTAGAAGCATTCTAAATATTATAGTGTTTTCGCAAAATTAACAAAATCGCTGTCGAAAGGTTAGCGGCCTTTCCGCAGTCGACGTCGTTTTGCAAAGCGCTGTTAATTTCGGGAGTTACATAGGTCGCAATTCTGATTTTTTTGAGTTCATCGGAGATTTGCGGTCGACCTAACTTCTTTTTTTTAGCTTGCTTAACTGTTTCCATTTAACCCTTTTGAATCGTATGAGTAGGAGAAGTTGAGATGTCCGCCAACGTTCAAAAAATGCGCAACTGTGAATTTCGCGTTTACGGCATGTTCCGCGAAGCCGAGGATCGGTCGACGGAGAGTTACAACCCGGGTCTTTTCTTTCACATCGACACTTATTGCGGCACGTTCGTTGTGAAAGTTCCGAAACGGGTTTTCGATAATCCTCCGTCGGTCGGCACGGAACTCTGGCTTGTCGGTAATGTGTTGACGACACCTTTTTGCGACGTCGACCTCAACGTTACGGACTTTTTCGAGCCGAACGAACGTTTCCCCGCTTTGAGTCCGGAGGAGCAACGTCAAGGGGCGTACTTCCAAGGTATCGCGTCGATTGAAAAAACGACGTTCAAGCGCAACAGCGGCGAATCGGGTTATAAGCTGTTGATTCGCGGTTTGGGCTTCCTTTACAGTTACGTTACGGACGATGAAACGGTTTATCGTTCGTTCCCGGGCGATGAATTTATCCTCCTTCGCGGTCGTTTGAAGATCGATCAAACTTACCGTCAAGAGCGGCGCCGAACGATTTACGTTTTCACGCCGACGGACTTCGTTCAACCGCGCCGAGAGGCCGAACCCTTGCCCGACCACGATAATTCTAAGCCCAAACCGGAACGACGTCAAGCGCCGCCGGTTAAGGAAAATTAATAATTTCTCGCGTTTCTGAATTCTGTACTCTCTAACGGTTCTATCCGTACGTTACGCAACAACGTCTTTTATTGTTTATTATGTTCGGTTCGGCACGGAAACCGTCGATAAGCCGTCGACGCGCAAACGCAAGAAAAAGACCGACCTTGCCGCCGATCGCGACGAACTCCGTTTGGAGTTGCTCAACCTAAGCGCGCAAGACCTCCAAGCGTTCAAGGCAGACGTTCGCCGACTCGGCGGCGCCCTCGGTTCGGACGTTCGCACCGTCGCCGTCGATTTGCTCGTGAAAATCGTCTGCGCTCAGTACCTCGGCGTTATTTCGCGGAAGAAGATTTCGGGCTTGTGCAAGCGCGCTGTCGAACTCCGGCGAGCGGGCCGCGCCGCCCGAACGTGGGTTTACCTGCGCGGCGCCGTCGAAAAAATCTTGATGGGAACGCCGTACACGCTCGGCGAGATTAAGCCGAACGCCGAAGTCTCGGAAGAGTCGCGGCAGTGGATAGCTTGCGACAATATGAAGCAAGACGGGCGCCCTACCCCCGCCCTTGCCGAAGAACGCGAAGTCGTGGTGGTTAACGGAATGAACTTTGTTTGACGAGGTGGAACGATGGAAATGATGATTCGATGCGAATATGAAGACGATTGCGGTTTCGACCAAACGTTCGAGACGTTTTTCGAGGCCGAAGGCCGAAAAGCGGCGAAAGCCGACGACGAACGCGCCGAAGCGGCGTTTTACGCGGATTTGTGCGCCAGAGCCTCGCAGAACGACTGACGCGCCGCTTGACCAACGACCCAAAAAAACTCTAAACGCCGCTCACAGAACGAAATAGCGAAAGTGCGAAAAGCTCTAAACGAACGATAATCGAACGCCCGAGAAATTACGGGCGTTCGTCGCTTTCTTGGCGATATTCCCACATTCTAAAGACAAGGCCCGCAAGGGCCGCAAACTTGAGACGCAGACAACGAGCGCGAAGCGCTGGGAAACGCGCGGAAAATCTTTTCTTTAGTATAAAGTATTAATGTTTAGGTATACTATACTCGCGGAAAACCGCGCCTTTTCGAGCGCAGAAAACCGCGCTTGTAGAGGCGCAACAAACGGCGACGGGAGCGCAAAAGCGCGCCGACGGCGCCGCGCAAGACGGCGGGAGCGACGGGAGCCCGCGGCGCCGCGCAAGAC
>JAFSFF010000529.1 GCA_017435375.1 Thermoguttaceae bacterium | reverse complement strand
TACGCTCGGCGGCGGTCGGCGGCGCTTGAGGCGCTCGCGCGACCTTGCTCGAGCGTATACGCTAGACCTGGAAAGGACGCGAAGCGTCCTTACTTGCTACTAGAGCTCGACCGAACTAGGGCGAGACGGAACCCGAAGTTGAGGTACCGGTTCGTCGGGTCGTCGGCGAACCGATGGGCCGACCGGCAGGTCCCGGCGTCGTAGCTCCAGCTACCGCCGCGCAAAACCCGGTACGAGCCCTCCGTTACATTAATCGGGCTCTGAACATTATTCGATTTTTCGTAATATTTCGCGTCGTAACAATCCTCGCACCACTCCCAAACGTTCCCGTGCATATCGTATAATTTCCACTCATTCGGTTTAAACGTCTTGACCGGAGCGGTAAAGACGTAACCGTCCTCGCCGGATAACGTCGACCAATCGGTAAACTTGCGCTTCGCCGACGCGTCCGCGACGTTACCGTATTCCGTTAAATCCTCCGCGTCCGTACCGAAAGAATACGCGCTCCTAGAACCCGCACGGCAAGCGTACTCCCATTCCGCCTCGCTAGGCAAGCGAATAGTCAAACCCGACTCCTTCGACAACCAATCGCAAAAAGCCTTCGCTCCCACCCAGTCTACCTGCGTTACCGGGTGAGCGTCCGTCTGCGAAAAACCAGGATTGTCCCAAGTATATTGAGAACCGTATTCGAATTTCCCCGTAGAAGCGTTATAACCCCTACCGCCCTTACCTTCGTAACCCGGCCCCATCTTATAATTCGTCGCATTAACGAACGAACGCCACATACCGACCGTTACTTCCGTTTCCAACATCCAAAAGCCGTTCGTTAGCTCCACCATATGTTGCGTCTCGTCGGAGCCGCGGTCTTTCTCGCTTTCCGGACTTCCCATCTGAAACGTTCCCGACGGGCAGTAACGGAAGTTGTACGCTATTCCGTCAACTTTAAGCGTCTTAAGCGTTCCCGCCGGGGCGTTCGACCATCCTCCCGTCGGCGGGGGCGGAACATCCCCCCGCTTCCCCTTCGCTTTCGACGCGGCCTCTTCCGCCGTTCGAAACGCCGTCTCCGCCGCTTTGAACGCCGCTTCCGCTTCCTTCGCCGCCTCTTGCAACGCTAAAACCTCGGCGATCGTTCCCGCCTCCCAACGGCACGCCTCGAGCTCCGCGATCTCCAACGCTTCGCCGATTTTCGCCGCCGCCTCCGTCCAGCGTTTCTCCTTCCGCAAAGCGCTCCCTTCCAAATAAAGAGCGTTCGCGCGCCGCCAGTCCTCCGTCGACAAATCGCCGTAAGCCATCAGGATAAAGTCCTCGGTTTGTCCGCTTAGCGTCGGTTTCTGCGCCGCGTTAAAATGCTCGCGGGCCAACGCGTCCGTTCGCGCCGTTACGTATTCGACCATCTCGCCAAACCCGAGCGCGCCGTCGCCGTTCGCGTCCGCTAGCGCGACGTTTTGGTCGAGCGCCTCCAACAAACTCATCGTCAAGAGCCCGTTGCCGTCTTTCACTTCGAAAGAGCTCCTACCGGGTTCGCAACTCTGCAAGACCGACGTCGAATCGGGCGCGGAGATCGGGTCGGTCAAATCCTTCGCGCCGAGCGCTCGCACCCCAAACAACGACTTGTCCGGATTATTCGGATCGTTGCGGCAAGCGTCGACGACCAGGCAACGGAACTTCGCGTCGCTCTTTTCGAGCGCCGCCGTCATCGCGTCGATCGACACGGACGTTCCCAACGGGTCGCTCGGTTCGACGTCGATCGGAACGAAAAACGCCTCGTTCGAGTCGCTCGCTTGGACGCCGCGTCCGCTTAGGTAAACGAACGCAAAGTCTCCCGGTTCAAGACTTCGGACAAACGCTTCGAAACGTTTTTCGATATTTCTTTTCAGCGGATAATCCTCGAAACCGCCGCCGGTTTTCAGGACGGTAATATCGCTTTCGGCGAACCCAAACTGGACGAATCGCGCCGCGAGGCTTTCGACGTCCCTTCGCGCCCCGGGTAGCGGCGGCGCGCTCTTGCCGTAATCGTCCGTCGCGACGAAAAACGCTTTGCCGCGAGGCGTTTCGAACCGTTCGTCCGCTCCGCTCGCCGCGACGCTCGCTTCCGCCGCTTCGGCGACGATCGCCCGTTCGTTTTGCGCCGTTTCTTGCGCCGACGCGACGTTATATTTTCCAAGCGTTCCCTGCGTTCCGTTCGTCGCGACCGCGAGCGCCGCCGAGAGCGCCGCCGCCATCGTCGCGAGCCGACCGACTTTCCGCTGTTTTTCCATTTTTCTCATTTTATGCGCCTTAACAAGAAGTTGTTTACTCAAATACGCAAAAGCGACGCAAACGCGAAACCGTTTCGGGCGTTATTTTCGCACAAAACTCCGTCGCCGCCAATACCAAGAGCGCGCCATATCGAAATTTTGCGCGAAAAAATCCCCCTAATTCGGCGTTTTTTTCAAAAAAAAGCGAAAAAAACGCCGCGCCGACTCCTAAAGAACCGACGCGGCGTTTTCGATTCGTCCGCTTAAATTAAGCGGCGTTAACTACTTCGCTTGGCGCGCTTTGAAGTATTCGACCAGCGCGTTCGTCGAGCAGTCGTGCGACGTCGTCGGCTCGGCGGCGACCAACTCCGGAAGAACCGCCTTCGCGAGTTGCTTGCCGAGTTCGACGCCCATTTGGTCGAACGAGTTGACGTTCCAAAGGACGCCTTGGACGAAAATTTTCAGCTCGTAAGCGGCGATAATGCGGCCCAACATGCGCGGCGTCAACTTTTCGAAGAAGATCGCGTTCGTCGGACGGTTTCCCGGGAAGACCTTCGACGGCGCCAAACGACGCGCTTCCGCTTCGTCCAAGCCCGATTTCGTCAGCTCCGCAAACGCTTCTTCCTCCGTTTTCCCCTTCATCAACGCTTCCATTTGCGCGATGAAGTTCGCGATCAGCTTTTGATGATGGTCGCCGATCGGGTTTTGCGTTTGCGCCGGCGCGAGGAAGTCGCACGGAATCAGCTTCGTCCCTTGGTGAATCAGCTGATAGAACGCGTGTTGGCCGTTCGTCCCCGGCTCGCCCCAGACGATCGGGCCGGTCGAGTAATCGACGCGGTTGTTTTCGCGGTCGACGCCCTTGCCGTTGCTCTCCATATCGCCCTGTTGCAGGTACGCCGGGAAGCGACGCAGGTATTGGTCGTAAGGCAAAACGGCGCAACTTTCCGCGTTGAAGAAGTTGTTGTACCAAACGCCGAGCAACGCCATCAAGACCGGAATATTTTCGCGGTACGGCGTCGTCCGGAAGTGAACGTCCATCTCGTGCGCGCCGCTCAGGAGTTCTTCGAAGTTTTCGAAGCCGACCGCCAACGCGATGCTAAGCCCGATCGCCGACCACAGCGAGTAACGCCCGCCGACCCAGCTCCAGAACTCGAACATATTTTCCGGGTCGATCCCGAATTTGACGACTTCGTCGCGGTTCGTCGAGAGCGCGACAAAGTGTTTCGCGACCGCCGCTTCGTCTTTCGCCGTCGCGAGG
>JAFSFF010000528.1 GCA_017435375.1 Thermoguttaceae bacterium | reverse complement strand
CGCCGGTTTGCCGCGCGTCCGCCCGCGCAAAAACGCCTCGAACGCCGCGTTCAAAAACCAAAAAACGGCGCAAAAATTCAGCAGAAACGCCGCCTGTCCAAACTCCTCCGCGACGTCGTTCCCCCCGAGAATCGACGAAACATAAGCCGCCGCAACCAAAACCGCGACGATCTCCGCGCCGATAATCGCCGAGTCGACCGCGAACGCCGACGCCCGAACGAACGGCCCGGCCAAGCGATACTCGAACGCGACGTTCTCCGGCGCGACGATTTCGACCGTCGCGTCGAGCCCTTTGTTTTTCCGGTTCAAATCGTTTCGCATCGCTCTCTCGTTTCGCGCCTCGTCGACTTTTTTCACCTCGTCGATTTTTTCCGACGACGACCGATCGACGTCAAACGCCTATATAATATTAATGACAAACGCGCCGTTTTCTTCCATTATACCTTCTTCAAACCGAAACGTCGGCGTCGAAACGAGAAAAAAGGAAAAATTTTGCAAAAAATTTCTCGAAAATCGCAAATCGCTCTTTCCCTCGTTCGCGCCGTCGCGTACAATATCGGCAAAGTAGCGCGATTCGGTCGAGATTCGCTCGTTCCGGCTTGCCGCGACCGCGTTTTCGTTCGATTCGTCGTATTTTAACCGATCCCGTCGTTTTAACGAACTCCCGCAAACCGCCGACGGACGCGTTTTACGCGTTTTTATCGGGTCGTCGGTTCGCCGCGGTCTTTTCCCCTTTCACCCCTCGTTCGAGTCGATTCGCCGTTCGCGCCGCGACTCGTTTTGGAGAAACGAATAATGAAACGCTTTGCCGCCCTCGCGCTGGCCGTCCTGACGACGTTCGGCTTCGTCGCCGCCGCCAACGCTCAAACCGCGGTCGCTCCGCTCGTTACCAAAGACGCGACGACGATCGTCCGCGTCGACCTCTCGCAAATCGACGGCCCGCAACTTTCGCAAACGGCGCAAAAACTCGCCGGCGCCGCGATCGATTACTTCGTCGCCGACGCCGACCAAGCGAAAGAAATGAAAAACGCCGCGCCGCTGATCGGAATGTTCGCCGCGCAATACGCCGAACTTTACGTCGCGCCGCTGAAAGACGCCGGCGTCTCCGAGTTTTACGTTATCGTCGACAAAGCCGTCGACGCGGAAAATCCGGCCTATCCTTACGTCGCGATTTCGATTTCCGACCTCTCGAAAGAACAAATCGACGAAATCCGCGCCGCGCTTAGCGCGCTGAACGGCCAACTTAACGGCGCGTTGAAATATCGCTTCGCCCGACACGGGTTTATGATCGTTCCGATGATTCCGGAAACCGTCGACGCCGACGAAGCGAAGGCTTACGTCAAGGCGCGCTTCACGAAGATCGCCAAGGTCGACGACGCCGTTTTCGCCGAAGGTTTCCAACGTCTCGGCGACGGAGCCGTCGTCTCCGCGGTCGGAATCGCGACCGAAACCGACCCGGCCGCGAAAGCGCAAATCGACGAAGCGATCGAACAAATCGGCGCCGTCGCTCCGGAAGGACTCGCCGACTTCGCTCAAAAATCGTTGGCTTGGAATAAAGATTTCGTCGAATTGACGCGTTACGGCGCTTGGAAACTCGACCTGAACGCGCTCGAAGTCCTCGGTTTCGTCGAAACGAAATCGCCGGAAGACGCGCAAAAATACCTCGCGCTCGTCGACGAAGTCAAGAAAGAAACGACCGCGTTCGTCGAAAAAACGATCGACGCCCAACTCGCGACGGTCGAAGACGAAAACAAACCGACGCAGGAAGACGTCGACCTCCTTAAAAGCGACCTCGGCGCCGTCGTCGACGCGTTCCTCGGCGCGATCAAAGCGGACGGCGCGACGCTGACTTGGAAACTCGACGAACAATTCTTCGTCGACACGAAACCGGTCTTCGATAAACTCGTCGCCGACGGAATCGCGATTCAAGCGGAAATCGCTCCCGCCGAAGAAGCGTTGGAAGAAGACGCGGAACCGGGAATCAAATTCGATATCGACGTCGAAGTCCAAAAAGAAGAGCTTTAATCGCTAAACTTAACGCGATTTAACGTTTAAAAGGACGCGCCGATTTTTTCCGTCGACGCGTCCTTTCGTTATTTCTTGCCAATTATTCCGGTCGACGCGATTTTAACGCCGTCGCTTTCGTCGTCCGTTTTCAGTCGACGGAATCGGCGGGCCCGACCGCGATGGTGAACGGGTTGTCGAACGGATATTTCTCCATCGTCGCGGCGATTTCGTCGAGCGTCGTTTCCCGAACGATTTTCAAGTCGTCGGCGACGGAGCGGTACCGGCGCGCCGTCAACCATTCGGAACCGACCGAGAAAAGCCGAGACTGCGGACGCTCGGCGCTCAACGCGATGCGAGTGCGGAGCTTGTTTTTCGCCCGCGTCAACTCCTCTTCGCCGATTCCTTCGGCGCGCGCTTCGGCCAAAATTTCGCGAATCGTCGCGACGTTCTCGACGACGTCCTCCGGTCGACAGCAGAGCGAAGCGCAGAAGAACCCGGCGTCGGAGAAGTCGGCGAACGACGTCGTCGCGGAGTCGGCGCGCCCGGAGTCGACCAACTCCCAAAAGAGGCGGCTTCCGACGTCGTCCCCCAAGACGACCGCCAAAATCGCCGCCGCGTACCGATCGGCGTCCCCCGCCGCCGGAGCGTCGACGAGCTGCAGGACGTACTCCTGCGTCGCCGACTCCCGCTTGACGACGCAAGTCTCGCGCTTCCCGGTCGGTCGCCAACTTTCCCGCGACGTTTCAAAAGGCTTCCAAGCGCCGCAAGCCGCGTCGACTTGCTTGACGAGCCGGTCGAAATCGATTTGCCCGGTCGCCGCGAAAACGACGTTCGACGGACTGTATCGCCGTTCGAAATAGTCGCGCATTTGGTCGGCGGTCAACGCGGAAACCGACTCCCGACTCCCGAGAACGCTCCGCGACAACGGATGCCCGGCGAAAAAGAGTTCGCGACACTTCTCGTCGACCCCGAACGGCGGCTGATCCTCGTACATCTTAATTTCTTCGAGAATAACGTTTTTCTCCGTTTCGAAGTCTTCGGTTCGAAGCGCCGGACGCAACATGTCGCCGAAAAGCTCGACCGCGCGGTCGGTCAACTCCGGCAGGGTTTTCGCGTAATAAGCGGTCGTTTCCTCCGACGTGAAAGCGTTCGAGACGCCGCCGAGTTCGTCGAGTTCGCGGTTGACCGTCTCCGCGTCGCGCCGCTCGGAGCCTTTGAAGACCATATGCTCGAGAAAATGACTGACGCCGGCGATTTCGTCCGTTTCGTCGCGCGAACCGGTTCGAACGAAGAAGCCGAGCGCCGTCGAACGGGCCGCGTCGTTAATTTCCGCAATAATTTCCAGCCCGTTGTCGAGCGTCGTCGTTTGAAATTTCATTGTTCGTTCCCGACGTCGAATCCGCTAACGCTCTCCGGTTAACGCAACGTTTAACAAACGCTATCTCAACCGTCGCGCAAGAAACGCCCGTCTTTTTCTATTTTACCCGTTTTAACAACCGCGCTCCGTCGAACGCCTTACGTTTTAATAAAAATATCGTCCATTCGGAGAAAAAAAACGACGTCGGCGAAAAAAAAAGAGGAAAATCGAGGAATTTTGGAAAAAATCGGGGGGGGCTCTTGAAATTTCAACCGCTTTCGACTATCATTAAACATTGACGCTCGACGACGGTTTGAGCGCGTTTCCCCATTTTGTGGTTTCGACGGTCCAAACGAAACCGAGGGCGACGCGTTTTTGAAACGGCGTTCGAAGCGACCGAAAAACATTGATTCCGCGCCGCCCCGTTTCCAGTCCAAAAGCGAGAGCGGCGCGACGTCGGCGATTGACTTGTTATTTGCCGACGCCTAATCGTTAATCGCAAACTTAAACCGCGGCGCCGCTTTTTGTTCGGCGCGCTCGGCGTATTTTTCAAATCGAGGTAACAGTCCATGTCGAAGATCAATCCTGCTAACATTCGCAACATTGTCTTGTGCGGTCACGGCGGTTCCGGCAAAACCACGATGACCGACTCCTTCCTGAACGTTTCCGGCAAAGTGAAGCAACCGACGGCCAGCGTCGACGCCGGCACGAGCATTTG
>JAFSFF010000527.1 GCA_017435375.1 Thermoguttaceae bacterium | reverse complement strand
TTTGGGGAAAAGCGCTCAATGAAACAATTAAAACAGAAGAATATTCTGCTTGGATGGGCAGCGTTCTAGATTTGAATTTGTTTTATCAAAAAGCATTAAATGATACGACAAAAAACTATTTAGAACAAGTAAATGTGCCGACGAAAGAGGATATCGCAAGAGTGGCTACGCTTGTTATTAACTTAGAAAATAAAGTAGATAACATTGAGGAGTTTCTAGAGGAGAAAGTAGATTCTTTAGGGCAAGCTCCTACATTAAAGCGTGATGTAACGAAAGTAAAACAAGATATTCGTACGCTTGAAACAAAAGTAGATCAAATGAAAAACGCCGCCGTTTCAAATCGCGAAACGACGGCGGCAAGGGAAAACGGTTAGTCGCGGTAAAGTCGGCGCGACTCGATGTAATCGGCGACGACGTCGGGGGTTAGGAAGCGAACGCTTCGACCGGCGGCGACGCGCTGTCGAATCGCCGTCGAGGAAATTTCGAGCGCCGGCATCTCGACGACTTGGTTGCGGAACTCCTCGATTCGTTCCGGCGTCGCGATTTCGCGGAAAAGGTCGAAATCCGGGGGCGGGAAACCGGCGCGGCGGGCGACGATCAGCGACGCGAGCCCGCAAATTTCGCGCGGACGAACCCAACGCGGCACGTCGTTGAACGTCTCCGAACCGACGATCAAATAAAGTTCGTCGTCCGGGTAAGTTTCGCGGTAATAGCGGAGCGTGTCGGCGGTGTAACTTGTGTTCGGAGAATCGATTTCGTATCGCCCGACTTCAAATTCCGGGTAGGGGGCCGTCGCCGCTTCGAGCATCGCGAACCGGTCTTCGCCGCTCGTTCGGACGTTCTTCTGGTGCGGCGGAACGCCCAACGGGAGGAAAACGACGCGGTCGAGGCCCGCTTCGGCGCGCGCCGTCTCCGCTAAAAGAAGGTGCCCGAAGTGAACCGGGTCGAAACTGCCGCCGTAAACGCCGCGTTTCATAAGGTTGCGCTCCTTGTTTTCGCTTCGGAACGACGCGACGTCAAACGTCTGCGGCGTGCGAAGACGGAATGTAACGGAAAACGGGAAAAAGGAAGGAAAAAGGCTCCGTCGTTTCAACAACCGATCGGACGACCGAAAGAAACAACCGAACGACGGCGTGCGACGTCGGAGCGCAAACGCCGTCGTTTCAAAGGTTGCGTCGGACGCGAATCAGTCCGGAATGATCAAGCGCGACCCGCCGTTCGAGGAACCGGAGTCGGAACCGGGCGTCCAAAGACCGCTCGATTTTTCCTCTTGCGCCGGGGCTTGCGGAGCGTCGAACGGCGACGGAGCGCCGCCGAGCGGGGAACCGCCTTGCATTTGCGCTTGACGACGGTACGCGGCTTCCGCTTGCGCTTGCATTTGCGCCGCCGAGTTCAAACGAGCGAAGAACTCTTGGAGCGTTTGAACCGCTTGTTGGTCGTCTTGGTGTTCGGTGAAGACGTGTTGCGCGAGGTCGCGGAGCTTGTCGTACTCTTGGCGATGGAAGCGCGTCATAAACTCAAGAACGTTCCATTGCGCGTCCGGTTGGCCGACCGACGCGGCGTATTCGGTCGCTTCGGCGATCAGTTCGAGCGCCTTGTCCGAATCTTGCGCCAAAACGGCGGCGTCGACGAGAATCGAATAAGCGATCGCGCGGGCTTCGTACTCCATTTCGCCGCTCGGACGGGTCAGCGTTTCGCGAGCGAATTTTTCCTTAACGTCGCGAGGCGCGACAAGGTTCGCGATTTGAAGGAGTTCGACGAGCGCGTCGGTGCGGAAAGTTTCGACCGAGAGTCGGCCCCAACGCCAAAGCGGAACGCGGCGGAAGAAGGCGAGCGTCTCTTCTTTCGACGCGAACGAGGCCGGCGGAACGATCGGTTCCGGCGCGGTTAGACCCGCTTTCGCTCGCAAAACCGACATAACTTTGTCGGCGAATTCCGGCGTGAAGGTCGAGCCGACGACGCGAACCAACGCTTCGACGCGGCGCGCGCCGTTCTCGGCGGTCAACGTCTCTTTCGGGGAAACGCCGCCGAGGATTTGATACGCGTGTTCGAACCACTTGTCGGCGAAGACGTTAAGGTGTTCGTCGAAGAGCGCTTCGACCGTCGCTTGCGAAATCGGGGCGCCGTCGCGGAATTGGAAACGCGGCGTCGATTCGTTCGTCGTCCAAAGGACGGTCGTTTCTTGCGGCTCTTCCGATTCGAGCGGCGGGAGCGCGCCGAGGATTTCGGTCAGCGCGGCGTCGACGCGAGCCGTTTCGCTCGGGAGCGCGTACGTTTCGATTCGCGCTTCGCGGTCGGTTTGCTTGCCGAAGAGGAACGCGAAGGCGAATTGCGTCGGAACTTCCGCCAACGTAAGGTTTTCCGTCTTTTCCGAAAGCGGGCCGGTCAGGATGTTGAAGGTCGCTTTCGGCGGAACTTCCAGGTGAGCGACCGCGGCGCGGAGGCGCGGATTGGCGAGCAAAATTCGGGACGAGAGGATTTTTTCGAACGCGGCGTCGAAGTCGGTCAGCGTATACGTCCGCTTGACGGTCGTTTCAACGTCGTCCCAAGTCGGAACGGCGCGGAGGAATTGGAACGTCTCCATATCGACCGCGTCTTCGGCGTCGACGTTCGGCGCGGCGAGATAGCGTTCGATATAAGCGCGCCCGACTTCTTCTTCGGCGAACCAAAGGACGAGAATTCCGAGGTTGCGGAAGAGGTTCGGCCAACTTTCGCCGAGCGGAAGAAGCGATTCGAGAATCGCGCGGCCCTTTTTCCAGCAACCGCGAGCGATCAGGCGCGCCGCTTCGTCGTATTCGGCCTTTTTCTCGAAATCTGCGGGCGCTTCGAGGTCGAAAACTTGCTCTTTCAGCATCAGCGGAACGTTTTCGGCGCCGAGGCAACGGTAGAGGAACTCGTTCGACGCTTGGTCTTGCGGCGCGAACGCTTGGAGCTGCTTCGCGACGGCGATCGCCGGGTAAAGTCGACCGTTTTCGTAGAAACTAACGCCGACGGTCAACATCGCTTGGACGATCGCGACCGGGAATTGGTCGCCTTCGACGTTTTCGATCGCGTCGATAAGGGCCGAAACGGCTTCTTGCGGTTTGTCGAGGAGCGCGGAGGAAATCGCCAGTTCCGTGTGCGCGACGACGTTTTTCGGTTCGCGAGCGGCGAACGCGACGGCGGTTTCGTAGGCTTGCTCCCAAAGCCCGATCATACGTTGGAACAAGCACTTCGCTTCGGTCAAGCAGGCGCAGTCCGGGCGCGATTTTTCGAGATTTTCGACGAAAGCGAGACCCGCGGCGAACTGTTCGCCTTCGAGGAACGCGTCGATTTGTTCCAAATCTTTGATGTGATCCGGGCAGCAGAATTTGATTTTCTTCCCGCGACCGCCGGGGCAGAGGGAGTAGAGGTCGATGGCCATTGACGCAATCTTTCCAAACGTGTTTCAAACGGTTGTTCGTAAAATTCGGACGGGACGCTCGAACGGCGCCGCCCCGCGCTCGACGGCGAAATCGCGTCGACGCTTTCTTTTATTTTAGCTCAAGGCGTCCCAAATTTCGAGGGGGAAGCGAGAAAATTTGGCGAAAAAGCGCAAAAAAGCTCGAAAAACGCCGATACGTTTGATATTTTTGAAAAACGTTGAAATAAATTAACGTCGAACGACGGAAAAGAGCGAGAAAAAAGGACGCGGCGAGAAAGAACAGCGCAGACGCGCAAGAAATAAAAAAGCGCTCCGACGTTCGGCTCGGCAAAAAAACGAGGCGAACGTCGGAACGAGTTTGAACTAAATTCCGAAATCAACGGAGATTAGATGCGCGGGTGAACGCCGCCGGCGACGCGGTACGGGAGACCTTGAATGCGGAGGAAGCCGGTCGCGTCGTTTTGGTTGTAGTCGCCGCCGCCTTCCATCGTCGCGATTCCTTCGTCGTAGAGCGAGTTCGGGCTCGTGCGACCGTTCAGGATGATGTTGCCCTTGTAGAGTTTCAGCGAAACTTCGCCCGTCGTCCACTTGTGCGCTTCTTTGATCATCGCGAGGAACATATCCATCTTGACGCTGTACCAGAAGCCGTAGTAGATCAACTCGGCGACTTCCGGCGCCAAACGGTCGCGCAGGCGCATCGCTTCGCGTTCCATCGTCAGTTGTTCGATATAACGCAAGGCGTCGTAGAGAATCGTCATACCCGGCGCTTCGTAAACGCCGCGGCTTTTCATTCCGACGAAACGGTTTTCGACCATATCGATGATGCCGATCCCGTTGCGACCGCCGATTTTGTTCAGCGTATCCATAATCTCGTAAGCGCCCATCGTCTTGCCGTTGACGGCGACCGGAACGCCTTGTTCGAAACGAATGACGACTTCTTCTTCGGCGTCCGGAGCGGTTTTCGGCGTGTGTTCGCAAATGCCGAACTCGACCGTTTCCATCCCGTTGACGTTCAGGTCTTCGAGTTTGCCCGCTTCGTAGCTGATGTGGAGGCAGTTTTCGTCCGACGAATACGGCTTCGCGATCGACGCTTTGACCGGAATGTTTTTCGATTCGCAGTACTTGATCATCTCGGTGCGGCCCGGGAAGAGTTCGCGGAACTCGTCCATACGCCACGGCGCGAGGATTTCGATGCTCGGGTCGAGCGCTTCGGCGGCGAGTTGGAAACGGCATTGGTCGTTCCCTTTGCCGGTCGCGCCGTGAACGTAGACCGTCGCGCCGACTTCCTTCGCGACTTCAAGGATTTTCTTCGAGATCAGCGGGCGAGCGAGCGACGTGCCGAGGAGGTAGACGCCTTCGTATTTCGCTTGCCATTGGATCGCCGGGAAGGCGAAGTCGCGGCAAACTTCCTCTTTAACGTCGATGAAACGAACGGACGTCGCGCCGATATTGATCGCCTTTTGGCGGATTTCTTCGCGATTTTCGCACGGTTGACCCAAGTCGACGTAAACGGCGTGGACTTCGTAACCTTTGTCCAACAACCAGCCCAAGATGACCGACGTGTCCAAACCGCCGGAATACGCCAAAACGCACTTCTTCGACATAATCTCTCTCCGTTGTTTTCCTTTTAAGGCCCGAGAGCGCGAGCGCGCCGGGTCGATTTTTCAAGACGCAAAGTAAACCTCTTATATATTACCCTCGACGGCGTTTTTTACAAGGGGAGGGCGCTCGTTTTTCCGCGTCTTTTTTCCGTTTTTCTTCGAAGGGGCGGCTCCAATGGGGCGAACGTCAATAATTTTCGAACGGTTCGGAAAAGACGACCGGCCAAAGCGCGTCGCCGAAGTAAAATTGGGCGGCGAGAATCGCTCGTTTGGCTCCGTCGCGTTCGCGATCGCCGAGCGCGCGGTTGGCGGCTCGAACCGCTTCGCTATCGACGTTTTCCGGTTGAAGGAGCGTCATACATTGGTTGAAACGCTCGTAGATCGCCGGGTCGATTTCGACGTTTTTCGGCGGTTCCCAACGTTCGTCCGCGGGGCGTTCGAAGATTTTCGGGAAGTGGACGCGCAGGAGGATCGCCTCTTGGAGGAAACGGGGGATTCGGCGTTGAGACGCGTCGGCGAGGGCGGTTTTTTCGGCGAGGTAACCGTCCAAATAGCGGGCGAACGTCGGGAGGTCGCGCATTAAGAGGAGGGTCGCGAGGCGAGTTTCGCGTTCCGGAAGGGGGAATTTCGCGAGATCGTCCGTTTGAACGAATTGGTAACGGACGTGGTCGACGCAACGGCTCGTCGCGAAGTCGTCGAAATTCGGCTTTTGCGCGCGGACGGCGGCGAACGACGCGTCGAGTTCGGCGAGGCGTTCGTCGGAGAGCGGCGCTTGGCGCAAGTACGGCGTAAACGACGATTTTTCGGCGCTTCGAGCGTTCAAATAGGCCGCCAGCTCCGCCGCTTTCTTTCGATGGAAGAGCGTTCCTTGGAGGCGGTAAAGGTAGCGTTCGGCGACGGCGCGGCGGTCTTCTACGACGTAGCAGAGGGAGAGCGTGAAGGCGGCCCAAGCGCTCTGTTCGCGCTTGACGACGTAATTGTTCGACGCGGCGCGCATCGCCGGGTTGACGACGCCGTATTCGTAAAGAAAACGGTCGCCGAGCATACTGAACGTCGTCGTTTGATAATGTTGCAGGGGGCGCGTCGGCGCGAGCGGGCGCAGGTAAAGTTCGTCGGCGAGGCGGCCGAGTCGCGACAGCGCCAAAACGCGGGCGGTGATCGTCGGATTCGACGGCGCCGCGACCGTCGCTTCGAGGCGAACGATTTCCTCCCAATCTTCGCGGTCGAGGGCGCGGGCGATTCCGCAAAGCGCCGCGAAGTCGGGCGTGTAAACGGAGAGACGAACGACGACGAGCGCGAGCGTCAGGAGCGCGAGGGCGGAGATCGTCGCCGTCGAGTCGAACGAAAGCGTCGGTCGCGCGGTTTGGGCGGTTTGCGACGTTTCGAGCGTTTGAGCTTTTGCGGCTTTTTTCGACTTTTGCGTCGAGCGTTGCGGCGACGCCGGTTTTAACGGTCGTTCCGGTCGTTCCGGTTGGGCGGGGCGCGGGGAACGTCGTTCGGCGGTTCGACGGAGCGCGTCGAGGACGGCGACCGCGACGAAGTAGGCGAGAAGCGCGCCGAGAAACGCGGCGTAAATTTGATCCGACGCCGTGTCGCGTTGCGAAACGGTTTCTTCGGTCAGTCCGGCGACGTAAAGGGCGCCGAGGCTCCGCGCGGTTCCGGAGAAGAGCGGCCAATAAAGCGTCGGGACGGCGAGCGTCCAAAGGGCGAGGAAGGCGAGGCGGTTGCGGCGTTTAACGTTGGAGTTGGCGTTTTTGACGGTTTTAGCGATTTTGCCGGCGGCGTCGACGGGGCGCGTCGCTTCTTTTAGGAGGCAAAACGTCGCCGCGAGGAGCGCGAAGACGCCGAAAATCGGGAAGCAAAGCAAGACGCCGAGCGTCAAAAACGCCGCTCGACCGCGTTCCGAGCGTAACGCGTCGAAAATTAACGCGAAAAGCAAAACGAACGAATATTGGAAAACGAAACTAAACAGAAACGCGACGTCGAAATATTCGAAAACGTAATATTCGACGTTCGCAATTTGAATCGAAAGGAGCGCCGACGGGACGAACGACAACGGAAAAGCCGCCCGGTTAATCGGAATAATCGCTCCGTTCCGAACTGAATCAACGCTAAAAAACCGGCTAAAATCGCTGCGCCGAGCGCCGGGTAATAGAAAAATTGAACGAAAAACGCCGACAAACGCAACGAAAGCTCCGCCGGGCGAATCGCGTCGGTCAAAAAAGACCAACGCCAAAGGAACATATCGTATCCCTGCGCGACGTAAAGGAAATCGCCGTATCGAACGCCCCAAAACCAAAGGAAAAAGAGGAAGAACGCGAAGCGCGCGGCGACGGGGAACGAGACGAAACGGCGGCGCGAGTCGGCGGACGTCGGCGAAGTCGAAGCGGAAAAGGAGGCGGAGGTCGGCGACATTGCGGAAATCCCTGCGGTTGAAGAAGGACGAAACAAGATTGGGAGAGGCGAGGCCGACGTTAATTATACGTCGCGCTCTATTAAAAGTGAAGGGCCGCTCCTAAAAAAAGGGCGCGCCGGCGGTTTGGCGCGCCCGTTTTTAACGGATATAAGGGTTAGAAAGTTTAGACTGCTTCGGTCGAAGTCGGTTTTGTCGCCGTCGCGGCGTTGAAACGGGAGCGGAGCGGCGTTTTACTTCGCCGACGAGGAGCGGCGGTTCGAGGAACGAGCGGACGGCGTCGTAACGAGCGTTATTTTATCGTTGGAGCGGACGTCGGTTTCGCCGCCGAAGCGGGAGCCGAGCGCGCCCCAAACGCCGAACGGCGACTTCCCGGAAGCGACGCAACGCGGCCCGTCGGGAGCGAACGAACCGTCGAGGTGGAACGATTCGTCGAGGGTCAAGCGTCCGCAGTCGATTTCGTCGCTAACGAAGCGGACGGCGCCGTCGACGAACGCGACGTTGACGCCGCCCGAGTGCGCGGACGACGCCGAGAGGAGTTGGAGGTTCGCGCCGTCGTCGCCGACTTGGCCGAGCGCGCAGTTCGGCGAGTTCGGCGGAAGAATCGTCGAAAAAGCGGCGAACGGAAGGCGACCGTCCCCCCAACGCTTGCCGCGCGCTTGGTCGACGACGACTCCGTCGAGGAAGGCGCCCGAACCGTCTTCGGCGGCGAGATCGAGGCAAATTTTCGGATTGAAGCCGGGACGTTCGCAAGAGTCGCGGTCGGGCCCGGCGGCGAAAACGTCGGCGCGCTCGACGGCGAGACCGTTGCGGAACGTTCGAGCGTTCGGAACGGCGACGAGCGTTTCGCTAAAGAGCGCGGTGTTCGAGGTTCCGTCGAGAACGTCGACGACGCCGGACCAAATTTTCGGCTGAATCGCGCCGCGGGAACCGTTGCGGAATAGACGAGAGTTCCGAGCGACGACGTCCTTGTCGGCGGCGAAGCGCGCGGCCTCGGCGTAATTTTCGGCGTTCCAAGGTTCGACTTTCGGGCAGTAATCGCCGTAGCAAGCGACGTAACTAGCCGGAGCGCAACCGTTTAAAACGGTTTGAGCGCCGGGGTCGGCCGGGCAAGCGTAAAAGTCGAAACGCTTTTCGCGCAGATCGGCGCCGGTTTCGCCGAAACGAACGCCGTCGGCTCGATAACGCGTCGCGACGCCGTAAGTCGTCGTTTCGCCGAGGTAAGGAAGGAGCGCGACGCGGAAGCCGTAATCGAGGTCGTTTCCGTCTTGCCCGATCGGGTGCGCGCCGTTCGCGTCGTGGTAAGCCTGAACGCCGAGCGCGAGGCGCTTCAAGGCGTCGGCGCATTGTTCGCGACGAGCGGCGGCCCGCGACTGTAAAACCGTCGGCGTTAGAAGGGAAAGCGCGAGGAACGCGAGCGCGACGACGGCGAGGAGGTCGGCGAGTGCGAAACCGTCGCGGCGCGAGTCGTTTTGTCTTGGCGAGTTGGCGGCGAACATAAAGATTCTCCTTGGCGTCTTAGAATAAGGGGAAAAACGCCGCGTCGAGGAAAATTGATCCGACGCGACGTTGTGTAAAAAAACGGGACGTTATCCCGCGTCGCTTTGTTAACGATTGTAATGCGACAAGGCGACGTTGGCAAGGGGGCTTCGGAGAGTTTTGGGGGAAAATCGAAAATTTTTTTGGAAAAGGGAAACGGCGCGACCGACGGCGGTTAGCGTTCGCGGCGCGTTGTAAAACGTTCGGCGAGGAGAGCGCGCAACGACGCTTCGCCGCTCAAAAACTCGACGCCGATTCCGAGCGCGAAAACGGGGCGCCCGACCGACGTCGGTTTGGGGATTTTGACGAAATCTTTCGTCGTCGTCAAGATCGCGTCCGCGTCGATTCGCTCCGCTTCCGCCGCCAACGACGCGAAGTCGCTTGCGGAGTAAGCGCAATGGTCGGGGAACGCGACGAACGACGTCGGCGTTAAACCGTTGGTTTCGAGCGTCTTGCGGAATCCGGTCGGCGCGCCCAATCCGCAGAAGGCGAGAAAACGGGCGCCGCGCCGCGTTGCGAGCCAAGTCGCGAAGTTTTCGCGAACGAGACCGGGCGGACAAGGGGGCGAAAACGACGCGGCGTCGGCGTTCGCGACGTCGGAAATATCGTCGGCGTCGGCGTCGCGTCGCGAGAAGACGAAACGAGGCTTCTGCGCGATTTCGGCGAAGAGCGCGTTCGGATTGAAGCGTTCGACTTGGGCGCGAATCGCTCGGCGGCGTTCGACGGAAACGAGGTCGGCGCGGTTGAGGAGAACGACGTCGGCGCGAGCGAGTCCGGCGAGCGGTTCGCGGAGAAAACCGGACGGGAAAACGCGACCTCCGCCGAACGGATTGAGCGCGTCGAGGAGAACGACGTCGAGATCGCGTTTGATTCGGCGATGTTGGAACGCGTCGTCGAGGAGCAAAACGTCGACGTCGGGGCGCGCTTCGACAAGCGCGTCGGCGACTTCGGCGCGTTTGGAGCCGAGAAAATGAGGCGTCGTCGGAAAACGGAGCGCAAGCTCGCGCGCTTCGTCGTTAAAGCGTTGAAATTGAGCGAACCGAGGCGCGACGGCGTTCGGCGTTTGCGTCGACTCGGCGTTTTGAGCGTTTGGGGAAGCGGAAGCGGTTTGAACGGCGTCGACGCGGGCGAAGACTTCGCGTTGGCGTTCCGCTTGGTACCCTCGACTGATAAAAGCGGGCGTTTGCGCGTTTTGGATAAAATAATCGGCGAGCCAACCGACGAAAGGCGTTTTTCCGACGCCGCCGAGCGTTAGGTTGCCGACGGAAATCGTCGGGCGCGGCGGTTGGAAAGCGCGGAGGACGCCGAGATCGTAAAGGCCGTTGCGGAGTCGAACGACGCCGGAATAAGGGAGCGAAACGAGCGTCGCCGCCGTTCGAAAAGCGCGAGCCGCGAGCGTTTGCGTCGAACCGTCGACCCAGCCGCGCGCCGTTGTTTGAAACGATTTTTTCATTTTATCGGTTGAGTTTGCTCGGTCGCGTTCGGGGGAAAAGGGAGGGAAAATCGACAAAGGAAAGCGCGAGCGTCGGAAGAGGCTCGGCGCGTCGACGATAAGGTTTAGCGCGAATTTTGTCAATATATATTAATAACGCGAAACGGCGACGGCGGAAACGAAACCGCCCGTCGCGGCGTCGATTTCCTCTCCGCGATCGTCGTCCCAACGGGCGCGGAGACCGAGTTCGCGTTCTCTCGGAGCGTCCGGCGCCGCGCGGTCGCGGGCGTTAAAGTTTGCGCGGTCGTTATTATTGCGAATTTCGGTTTCCTAGTTCTTTAACG
>JAFSFF010000060.1 GCA_017435375.1 Thermoguttaceae bacterium | reverse complement strand
GTCGATATTGTACGGGACGACCGGCGTCGGGCCGCACCAAGTTTCCCAGTCGAGCCCGTCCGGAATCGGTTGCGCCGGCAAGTCGCAAAGCCAAGGACTCTCGTAGTTTGCGGCGATAACTTCCTTAATTTGGCCGAGCCCGCCGTTGCGGATGAACTCGCAACCGACGTAATTTTGACGTTGCGAACGCTGCTGGCTCCCGGTTTGGAAAACGACGTTGTTTTTGCGCGCCGCTTTCTCCATCAGGGCGCCTTCGGAGATCGTCAGCGTGATCGGTTTTTCGCCGTAAACGTGCTTTCCGGCGAGACATGCGTTAATGCAAACGAGCCCGCGCCAATGCTCCGGCGTCGCGGTGAGGACGGCGTCGACGTCTTTGCGGTCGAGGACGCGGCGGTAATCTTGGTACGCGGCGTCGCATTTGTGCTTTTTCGCGATGTTTTCCGCTCTCGGGAGCCAAACGTCGGCGACGCAAATCGCCTGCGCTTTGGGGTTGCGGGCCGCGCTTGCGAAAATTTCGGAGCCGCGACGCCCGACGCCGACGCCCGCGACGCCGATACGGTCGTTGGCGCCGGGGCGCGTTCCGTCGGCCAGCGCGGAGCGGGGAATCAACGTCGGGGAAGCGACGCCCGCGACCAACGCCGCGGAAGCCGCCGATTTGAGAAAGTCTCGTCTTGTCGAACGCATTGGGATAACCTCCTGAAAAATAACGGATTAAACCAAATGAAATTGAGTCGGATCGTTGCGGGAAACTCCGCGTAGGAAGGCGAAAAAAGCCGAGCGCAACGCCGCGTCGGGCGACGTTTGAATTTCGGGCGATTTTATTTAAATCAAAGTTCGATAAACGGCGCTAAAACGAGAAAATCAAAGCGGCGCGTTCCCGGGAAAGGAAAACGGCGTTTCGATATTGCGTTCGGCGACGCGTAAACGGTTATTTTCCAACGACTTTGCGCAAATATTCGATTGAGCGCGCCGCTTGCTCCATCGTGCCGCATTCGACGCTCAAAACGACGTCTTGCGGGACGGTTCGCAAAATCGCGACGATCTTTTCCCAATCGACGACGCCGTCGCCGCAAGCGCAACCGACCGCGGTGCCCATCACCTTGCCGCGTTCCGCCGCCGACTGCTCGAACGATATGTCCTTGGCGTGCATATGGATAACGCGATCTTTGACCCGTTCCAGCCAAGAGACCGGGTCGAGCCCGCCGAGGTGCGCGTTGCCGGTGTCGAAGTTCGCGCCGACGCAAGGGGAGTCGACGAGGTTCAAAATGCGGTCGTAACCCTCCAAACTAAGGGAGTAAGTTTGGTGCGTTTCGAGGCCGATTTTGATTCCGCGCCGCTCGCAAACCTTCGCCGCCTCTTTGATCGAGTACTTGATGAGAACGAAGTCCTCCTCGGCGGTCGTCCAAGGCTGCTTGTGCCCTTCGTGCGTGTTGATAATCGGAGCGCCGCATTCGTAAGCGAAGCGCGCGGCTTGCTTTAGGTATTCGACGGCGATCTCCGGTTTCGACAGTTGGCTGTGCGACGAAAACGCCGAAAGTTTGAGGCCGTGCTTCTCGACCGCGTCGCGAACGCGAAACGGGTCGTCGAGCATCGAAACGCTGTGAAAATAGCGCGCTTCGCTGAGGAGTTCGCGGCCCCAGTGAACCATCGGCTCGACGTATTCGTACCCGAGTTCGGCGGCGAACGCGATTCCTTGTTCGAACGACTTGTGCGACGTCCGCACCGCTTCCAAATTCAGTCCGATTCCGATTCTGCCCAAGGTCGTTTCTCCTTGTCGTTTAAGGGGTTGGCGTTGGTTGAAGAGACGCGAAACGGCGTCGCGTCTTCTTGAAACGTCGACGCAAAACGCGAAGCGCCCCCGTCGATTTAACGTCGATTATACCAGTTCGCGGGCGCGATTGCAAACGTTTTTTCCGATTTTTTTCGCGGAAACGCGAGAACGAAGAACGGCGGAGGGGCGGCGGCGTTAAAAACAATAAAAATTAAAAAAGGGTAAAAAATGTAAAAAAATCGCGCGACGTCGCTTGACTTTTGACGTCGAGTCGTATATAACGTTGGAAACGGACGGCGGCGTTTTGTCGTTCGTCGTTCTTCTTCGACGTTCTTAATTGGTTGAGAGGAAACGGATTATGGAAGCGAAGGAACGAGAAAAGCGGAAGGGAATCGCGTCCTATTTCGCGGCGGTTTTGACGTTTTTAGGGCTCGCGCTTGCGTTGGCCGGAATCTTGGCGCTCGACGACGGACTGTTGGGCAGGTGCGCTTTTTTCGTTTTGGGCGCGCTTCTTTTGGGCGGGCCGTTTTTGTTCGTCGAACTTTGCGATTCGCCGACGACCGAGCGGTTTTGGCAAAACGCGGGCCCGATTTTGGGAACGGGATTCGTCGGGACGTTGGTCGCGACTTCGGGGCTTTATTGGGCGATTCCGGGATTTTGGGTCGTTTGGTTTGCGACGCGACGTAAAACGACGGCGCTCGGCCCGCGACTCCGGCGTCAAGGCGGGCGAATTTTGACGGCGACGGTCGCGACGGCGCTCCTTTTTGCGGCTTGTTCGCTGGTCGGGAACGTCGCGCCGGGCGGCGTGTTTGGGATTCGAATCGGTTGCGGCGCGCTTTTCTTGACGCTCGCCGTTTTTTACGCGCTGGCGGCGCTCGCGTTCGGGTTTGTTGCGTTTAAGACGGCAAACGTCGACGCGGAAACGACTTGCGTAAACGACGACGGCGACGGGGAGAGCGCCGCGGTCGAGGCGAAAGAGCCGCGCGAAATCGGGCTCGGCTTTTACTTCGCGGCGGTTTTGGCGTTTTTAGCGCTCGCGTTGGGGTTGCGGTTCGAGGGCAGTTTTTTAAGCGTTTGGCTTCTTGCCAACGCTCCGTTCTTTTGCGTAACGCTTTGCGATCGAAGGCTTTGGCGCGCTTGGCCCCTTTCGTTGGTCGCGACGGTTTTCATCCCGGTTTTGGCGTTGGGGTGCGTTTGGGCGAGCGTCGCGTTTCTTCAGGGGGGCGCTATGGCGTTTGGACTCGGCGCCGGGATGGAATCGCTAAACGTTTTGATCGCTTATTTTGCGGCTTTGATTGGCGCGGGCGTCGCGGCGACGCTTTTCAGCGTTTGGTTGGCGTCGACGCTGAAAACGGCGCCGGGCGAGACGGCGGGCGAGACGTTGGCGCGTCGGCGCGGTCGGATTTTGACGGCGGTCGGGATTTTTGCGCTTGTTGAAACCGCGTTTTTCGTCGGCGGAGCGATCGGCGAGGAGCATTTCTTTTGTTCGTTGGGCGTCGCCTTTTTCGAGACGCCGACCCTTGTTCTTCATTGGAGCGCGCTCGGCGTTCTTGCGCTTTGGCCTCGTCGCCGCAACGACGACGCCGGAAACAACGAGCCGCGCGATTGGGGGGAATTTTATCGTCGGATTTCGGAAGATAACGTCGGCGGAGGAAGAGCCGAAACGCTCGGCTCGGCGGCGTCGGAGTAAACTCTTGGAAGGGAACGAGATATGAAAACGAAAAAACTGGAAAAAAACGCTGAAAAAAACGGCGGAACCGGTCGGTTCGGACTGTATTGGGCGGCGGTTTTGGCGTTTTGGGCGTTCGCGTTTGCCTTGGGCGTCGTTCGGATAAGCGAGCTTGGCGCCTCTTACCCTTGGGGAGGAATCGCCGTTTTCGCGTTGGGCGCGCTTATTTTGAGCGGGCCGTTCTTGGCGGTCGAAATTTGCCGTTCGCGCTCCTTGAGCGAATGCGCGGCGAACGCGAGCCGGATTCTCGGAGCGGGGTTCGTCGGAACGGTCTTGGGCGGCGTCTTGGGACTTTATTGGGCGGCCCCCCTTTTTATACTCGTTTGGTTTGCGCTCAAGGGGAAAACGACGGCGCTCGGCCCGACGCTTCGGCGCTTTTCGGGACGGATTTTGACGGCGCTCGTCGCGACGGCGCTTTGGCTCGCGGCGGCTTGCGCGCTCGTTGGAAGCGTCGCTCCGGTCGAGACGGAACTCGGTTATCGCGCGATTCTCGGAGCGTTCGCCGTTTTTTACGCGACCGCGGCGCTCGCGTTTGCGTTGGTTGCGTTTAAGACGGCAAACGTCGACTTGGAAACGACTTGCGAAAGCGGCGGCGAAGTCGGCGAAGTCGGCGTTTCGAGCGTCGCGGTCGAGCCGAAAGAGCCGCGTCAAGTCGGACTCGTCGCTTACTTTGCGGGCGTTTGGGCGTTTGCGGCGCTTGCGCTTTGGGGGCGGGAAGCGTTCGACGACGGTTTTTGGCTCTATCTCGCGCTCCTTTGGAACTTCCCGTTTTTCTGCGCAACGTTCGGCGACCGAAGCCTTTGGCGCGATTGGCCCCTTTCTTTCGCGGTCTCGTCGGCGTCGGCGGTCTTGGCGATTTGCTGTTGCTTCTTGACGCCGCCGCTCGCCGGGCTTATCGCGGCGATTCCTTTCGGCGTTTGGTTG
>JAFSFF010000059.1 GCA_017435375.1 Thermoguttaceae bacterium | reverse complement strand
TTGCTCCAAATACACGACGAACTCCTCTTCGAAACGCGCCGCGCCGACGCCGACGCCCTCGCGAAGATCGTCGTCGAAGAAATGCGACTCGGCGACCCGCTAACCGTTCCGCTCCAAATCGACGCGGAAATCGGCGCAAATTGGGGCGAGCTTTAACGGTTTTAACGCCAAGCCGCCCCGTCCAGTTGGCGCCGGGTTCGCCTATATGCTCCCGATTCCGGCGTCCGTTCGTTCCCGGGTTCGCTTATATGCCGTCGATTCCGGCGTCCGTTCGTCGCCGGATTCGCTTATATGCCGCCGATTCCGGCGTCCGTACGTTCCCGGGTTCGCTTACTTGCTCCCGATTCCGGAGCGCGACGCGGCGAAGTCGGTCGTTTTCCCGTTTTCCTATTCTCCCTAATTCCCCGTTTCACCCCGTTATTTTAAGAGGCCGCCGATGAAAAAAGCGTTTTTCTTCGTCCTGTTCGTTCTTTTCGCGACGACGACCGCGCGAGCGGAAGTCCGTCTTTGGCCGGTTCCGGAAGGGGAGCCGGTCAGCGAAATTTGGTCGCTCGAAGTTAACGGCGAGCCCGCCGGCGTTTTGACCGCGCGCACCGCCGACCCGCCGTTCGAAAAATACGACTTCGGCGGCGAATACGGTTTCGTCTCGCTCGACGCGGACGAGCCGGTCGTTCTCAAATTCCGCGAAAAAACCGGCGTTTCGCTCGACGATTTGACCGTCCGTCCGCTCTCGCTCGGCTTAACCCCGACGAAAAACGCCGACGGTTCGTTCGAGCTGAAAATCGACAAGCCTTGCCAAATTTCGGTCGAACCGAACGGGCGCCGCCGTCCGATTCTCGTTTTCGTCAACCCGCTCGAAAAAGACGTTCCGGACGCGAACGCGCCGAACGTCCGTTACTTCGGCCCGGGCGTTCACAACCCGGAAGGAGGCAAAATTTCGCTCAAATCGAACGAAACGCTTTACCTCGCTCCGGGCGCGGTCGTTCGTTGCGGCGTCGAAGTCAACGGCGAAAACGTCCGAATTTGCGGGCGCGGCGTTATCGATTCGAACCCTTGGAAATGGAGAGAGGGCCCGACCGGGCACGTCGTTTCGATGTTCGGCTCGAAAAACGTTGCGTTGGAGGGCGTTATTATCCGCGGCGCGTCGCACTGGACGGTCGTCCCGATTAACTGCGACGGCGTCTTTATCGACAATATCAAAATCTGCGGCGGTCGCGTCCAAAACGACGACGGAATCAACCCCTGCAACAGCCGGAACGTCCGCGTCGTCAACACTTTTATCCGCTCCGACGACGACTGTATGGCGCTCAAAGGCCTCAATCTCGAATACGGGAACTGCGAAGATATTGCCGTCGAAAACTGCGTCTTTTGGTGCGACCGCGCCCGAACGGTCTTGATGGGACACGAGAGCCGCGCCCCGTATATGCGTCGAATTACATTCAAAAATATCGATATTATCCGCTCCCAAGCGCGCAATTTCCTCCTCGAACCGGGCGAGCGAATGATTTTGGAAGACGTTGTGTTCGACGGAATCCGGTTCGAAACCGGCCCGCAAAACGCGCTGAATCCGGAGGAGTTGGCCAAGAAAGTCGACTCGTCGGGTCTCCGTTTCGACGTCGACACGGCGAACCGCGAAAACTGGCTCTTCGTTGGGCGACCGGTCGTTAATCAGTATATGCAAATCAAGGAGCCGGGCCACATTAAGAACGTCGTTATTCGAAATATTTCGGTCGTCGGCCCGACGTCTTACGCCGGTTTCCTCTTCTCAGGTTCGGACGAGGCGCACCGAACGGACGGTTTGACGATCGAAAACGTCGAAGCGTTCGGCAAAAAAATCGGCCCCGGCGCGCCGACGATTCACCTCGGCGACTTCCTCGATAACGTCGAAGTCAAGTAACGCCGCCGTTTAAGCCGCGTCGGTCGGGCGTTTGTCGCTTTTTTTTCGCTTCTTTTCCCAACCGGAGCGCGTCCGACGACGCCAAGAAACGCGAAACCCGCCGCAAGCGTTCCAACGCCGCGACGGGTTCTTTTTCGTCTTTCAACCGCTTTCGACGTTTATCGTTTTTCTTGCCGTTTAACGCGTTACCGTTCCCAAACGGCGAGAATCAATCCCGCCCCTTCGAGGAGCGCGACGGCGGAAACAATCGCCCCCGCCCAAAAAAGGAGCGTCGCTTGAACGCCTTTCTTCCGGCAAAGGAGCGCGACCGTCCAAATCGCCCGCGTCGTCAAGAGAAAGAGCGCGATCGCCGTCAATAAAAGGCCTAACGCGCCCCAAAAAAGAGAACTCGGCAAATTATCTTCGTTGAGCCGCCCCCAAGTCCAACTCGGCTCGCTCAAAAAAGCGAATATCGCGTTCGCCCAAAAGAACGCGGCGGCCCCCCCGGCTTCCAACGTCGAAAGATCGAGAATCGCCGAAACCGGTTCCGCCGACTCGGCTTCGCGTTTCCCCCGTCGCGTTAGCGCCGCCGCGACCCGCGTTAACGTTCGCCAACCCTTTTTCGCCGAACCGTCCGCGCCCGACTCGCCGTTATTCGCAAAACCGTTCATCGCTCGCACCTTCAACTTTCGACGTTTCAACGAGTTAAAAGCCGGTCAAATCCAACGTTGCGCGCCGAACGAAACGACGTAAACGCTCCAAACGCTCGTCAACCCGCAAAAGATCGCGACCGCGAAACGTCCCCAGTCCCCCGCCGTCGACGCGAAAAAAGCGCAAAACGACGCCGCGCAACGCAACGCCAACGCGCTCCAAGCGACCGCGCTCGCAACGATCGCCGCTCGAACGCAACTCAACAACGTCGCCGCGACAAAAGGCGCGAACCCGCCTTCGCTTCCGCCCGGCGTCGCGAGGTAAAGGAGCGTCGCCCCGACGCCCGCGAAAAGAAAAATCGCGACCGACACCGCCGACGCGAAGATCGCGACCCAGTCGAGTCGCCGCGCCCAAACGACCGCCCGAGCGCCGAACGTTTCGCGACGCGCTTCCCCTTGTTTTCCGTTTTCGTTCGTCATCGTCGTCTTTTCCTCCGCTCGCCGTTTTCTACTTAAACGGCTTATTTCCAGTTGCTTAACATTAAAGCCGGTCGTTAAAGATAAACGCTAAATAAAAGAAAAGGGCGAACGCCGCCGACGCGACGACGACCGCTTGCGCCGCCCGCGCCCAACGTCGCCGGTCGAGCCGACGCCCCGCTTCGTCCGATTTCCGCGAAAACGCCGCAAGCGCGACCGTCGCCGCCGCCCCCAAAAGGAAGCACAACGCCAAGCCGCCGACGCCCAAAAGTCCGAAAAAAACCCAACAAGCGGCGATATTGTCGGGCGCGCCCGGACGCTTCGGCAACGCCGCCAACGGCGCGGCGACGACCGAAAAAGCCGCGCTATGCCAACCGAAAACAAACGTCGCCGCGCAAAGCGCTTTAACGCCGGACGAACCGCTTTCGCCGCTTTTCGGGCCGACAAAAACGGTCGTCGCGCCGGTCAAAACGTCGACCGCCTTCCAGCAAATCGCGCCGACCGCCGTCGTCAAAACGCCGACTCCTTTCGTCGCTCGCCCAACCGCTCGCCCGGTCGACGCGCCGACGTTCCGAACGCCCGTCCGCGCCGAGTCAAACCGCCAAGCGAACGCCCCGACCGCCGCGACGAAAGTTAGCGCCGCCAACGTCGAGCAAAGGGAAACGAGCCCGTTCAACCGCGCCGTTTCGCCGACCGCCGCGTCGTAAAGCGTTTGCGACAGCCGCGTCGCGCCGACGAACGCCGCGACCGAAAAAACGACGCAAAGAACCGCCGAAACCGCCGCGACTCGCGCCAACGTTTCTCGACGTTTGAGCGCCAAACCGTCGACGCGTCCGTTATCTTCCGTCAAACCGTCCATCGTTCGTTCCCCCAACTTTTGTCGTTTCAATAATTTAAACGCTTAACGCGGCGTTTTTGTCCCGCCGTTTCTTCGGCGACTTAACGTCATTATAACGGAACGCGCCGCCGATTTCAAGCGCGACGTCGAGTAATTCCGCAAATTTTTGACAAAAAGTCAAGAAATGTCGAAACGCGCCGCCCGGCTTCTCGCAACCGAACGACGCGTTTTCGCTAAACCGCCCAAACTAACGCGCTTTCGCCGCCGTCGGGGCCGCCGAGTCCCCCCATTTTAGCGGTCGACGCAAATTTGCAGAATCCGAACCGCGTTCCCGGCGCTCCGTCCGTCCTTTTCCGCCGCGATTCGACAAACGACCGAATGCCGCCCGCGCTTCAAACCGTCCGCCAACGCGACGGCGCGCGGGTAATGGAGCCCGCCGCTATAGTCGTGAAAAACCTCGACTTGCGTCCAGTCGCCGCCGTCGATTTTCACGTCGAGCCGCCCGGCGTCCGGCCCGGCCAAGACGTACAACGCGAGCGAACGCCCTTCGAACTCGAACGAAAATTCCGCTCCCGTTTTTTCTCCGCAAAGAAGCGGCAAGTTCGCGAAGGTCGAGCGGAACGAACCGCGAATCTTCGACCAATCGGGAACGTAAAGTTTGAACCCGCCGTCTTTTACCGACGCGCCGTCGTCGATTTTGCCGACGTTCGTCGCGACGCCGTCGAAACCTCGAAACCCGGCGTTCATAAAGGAAAATTCGTCGAGCGGCGTCGGCGTTTTATGCGGCGTCAAGCCGGCGTCGGCGCTTTCGGCGCGTTGCGCGCAAGTTTCGCTCCAAGCGTCGTCGAGGAGCGCGGCGATCATATCGGCGCAAATTTTGTTCCCGCGCGGCGCCGGGTGAACGCCGCCGAACTCTTGCCAAGTCAATCGTTTAGCGTCGATTCGTTCTTGAATTTCCTTCGCGAGGTTAATCGTCGAAATCGCCCAACGCTCCGCGACCGCCGAATGCGCTTGAATACTCGGCGCGACCTTTCCGGCGCGATAATCCGCCATTAACCGCTCGTTGACGAAAAACGTCATCACAATATCGACGTTCGGGTTCTCCGCGCGCATTCGCCCGATAATCCCCTCCATACCGCGAATCGCCCGCTCGACCGAAAAGCGCCCGTCTTGGTCGTCGTTGACCGAAAATTCGACGAAAAACAAGTCGACCGGGCCGTTTTTGAGAACGTCCGTTTCAAGTCGGAACGCGCCGACGTCGGAGCAAGTCGACGAAATCCCGGCGGCGACGAAATCGAATTCCGTCGTCGGGAATTTCTTCGTCAAATACTCGCAAACCATCGGGCGGTAACCGTCCATCTCGGTAATCGAACCGCCGAGAAACGCGACGCGCCCGCGTCCGGTCGTCTCGAAAACGCGCTTCGAGTTCCGATATTCGCCGCGTCGAACGACGTTTTTCGGAAGTTTTCCCGACGTCGCCGCCGATTCCTCCGCGCCGCAAACGTGAAAATTCGCCCAACGAAGCGCCGAAACGCCGACCGCCGTTCCGACGACGCCGTTCAAAAATTCTCGTCTTTTCATCTTCGTCTCCTCGGTTCCTTATTTATTATTAAAGTAATATTCTCGCTATTTTGCCGTTAACGCCGACGGCGCGGACGCGACCGACGCTCGGCTTCCAACTCGTCGAAATTTTCCAACTGTTTTTGACTTTCGTATCCGTATTCGTATTCGAGCCGAGAGTATTCGTCGCGTTCTCGTTCTCGTCGTTCGACGCGGTCTCGCTCAAGTTCCGGTCGACGACGCGCCGCTTCCGCAAGACGAGGGTTCCGACGTTCCAATTCCTTCCCGTTCTCGCGTCCGCCGCCGTCGCGTTCTTCGCCGTCGCTCTCTTCTTCCTCGTCTTCAAAACGCGGCGGAAAAAAGAACGCAACAATATAAAACATACACAACGTCGCCACCGCGACGACGATCGACGCAAGCAATCCGCAAGGGCCGATCGGATCGAAACGGTCGAGATTAAAAAACGAACGAAGCGCAAACGGGCCCAAACACGAACCGACGAACCCCAAACACAACGTCAACCAAGGCCCGCGAACGACGCGCGCCGGCGCTAAAAATCGCGCCGCCAAACCGACCCAAATCGCGACGCCGGACCAAAAAAAGAGGAGCGTCGCCCACTCGCGAACTTTCGGCGGAAACTCCCAAAGCAATAATTCTTCCATCGCGTCTTCTTTCTTTTATTTCGTCGGCGCCCGCCGTTTGCGTTTCTCGTCGTTTAGCGCGTTCCGTCGACTTGCGCGACCAAAGCGCCCGCGTTTTTTACTTATTGTACCCGGTTCGACGCTCCTTGTAAAGCGTTTCTTTTCTTTCTCGACGTTTCCGCGTCAAAATTACCGTCCCCGACCGTCGCCAACAAAAAAAAACGGCTTCGCTCGCCGCCTTTCGACGACAAAACGAAACCGTTTTTAACGTTACGCGAACCCGTCTCGCGAGGCCGGGCTCCCAACGACGATTAGTACATCGCGTTGGCGGCTTGACGCTCGGCGTTGATTTTGTTCATTTGGTCGACTTCCTCTTGATATTGGAACTCGTTGCCGGACGGATGATATTGAATATCGTCTTTAAGATACTGCGGACTCGGCAGCGTTTGACCGTTGCGGGTAACTTGGCACCCGACGAACGGGACGACGAACAACGCCGCGAGCGCGAGAGCGCCGATGGTTTTCATCGATTTCATTTCAAATCCTTTGCTTTCATGAAAACAGGAGACGCGTCGCCCGGCGGCTCGAAGCGCGTTCCGGAACGCCTTCGTCACGCTTGACCGATCTCGTCAATGGACTTCGTTCGACGGAACGTCGTCGCGGCGACGGACAATACTTCGTCCCATTGGTTAGGGTCGCGGCGTCTCGCAATTAATCTTAAACGGCTTCGCGTCCTTGACGTAAGCCCCGACAAACGGAACCGGCGCGCGCCGCGTCGTTTGTCTGGAAGATGTATCGGTTATTCCGTCGGCGCCGCTTAAAAGTTTTCTAAAAATTCGCCGTTTTTTTTAACCGTCGCCGCCGACGCCCCGAAAGAAGTCGCGCAAACTTGGCGCTTTGCTCGTTTTGCGCAAAATAAAACGACGCGCCGCCCCTTCGACGAGGAACGACGCGTCGCTCTTCTTCTTTTGTTTGCGTTAAATTAGGCAAACC